>DXAR01000023.1 GCA_019116945.1 Candidatus Janibacter merdipullorum
AGCTCGGGGGCGCCTGGGTGGGGGGCCGGGGGACGGTGCGCTCGGGTGCGGGGGCAGGCTCGCGGTGGTCGTGGGCGTCGGCGAGCTCCCAGCCCCCGGAGTACTCGTCGTAGGCGTCGACGTCGCCGGCGGACTGCTCCTCGGAGTAGGCCCGCACCTGCTCGACGCGCTCCACGCGCTGGCGGGCGGTGGCCGGACGGACTCGGAAGACGCCCGTCTCGAGCTCCTCGTCCTCGTCGAAGAGGACCTGGAGCGGCCCGCCGGGCTGGTACCGCTGGGACTCGGCGTGCTCCTGGGCAGCGGCGACGAGCTCGTCCTCGAGCTCCTCGTCGAACTCGGTGAGGCGGTCGTAGTCGCTCGGCGCGAGCTCGATGGTGAAGAGGTTGGGAACGATCGTGCGGCCACGACCGAGCAGGGTGGCCCGGTCGTCCATGGCCCGGCGCAGCGCGGAGGCGAGCTCGAGAGGCTGCACCTCGGCGCGGAAGGCGCGGGCGAAGACACCGTTGACGGTGCGCTCGAGCTTGCGCTCCATGCGCTCGAACAGGCTCACGGTCCTCCTCCTCCCTTCGCTGGGTCGGTCATCTCCACATGGACATGGGTGCCGCGATCCTAACTGCGCTGGCTGGGGGATTGCTGCACACTCGCCGCCGCACGCACGACCGGACCGCGGGTGTCCGCGGTCCGGTCGGGGAGGGAGAAGGGTCTCGGGTCCCGTGGGTGAGGTGGGACTCAGGCGACCCGGGAGCCCAGCCGCTCGCGAGCGCCGCGGCCGCGCCGGGTCGCCTCGACGGTGCCGGTGAGGGCGCCGAGGCCGATGCGGGCGCCGTTGCCGTAGAGGGTCTCGACGCCGCTGGCCGGGACGGCGAAGGTCTCGTGCCAGATGCCCACGGCCTCCGGATGCTTGCGCGCGGTGGCGTTGAACCTCTTCCAGGCGGGCAGGTGCCGGGCGTCGGCCGAGGTGGCGTAGCGGTAGAGCTGCTCGGTGCTGCGCCAGTACTGCACGACCCATGGCCCACCGCGGCCCATGAGGGTGTAGGCCCCGAGGAAGCCGAGGTCCTCCGCCTCGCCGCGCTCGGCGGCAGCGCGGTTGCGGGAGAGCTCGGCGATCATCGCCGGCATGGCGATGAAGGCCGGCCACCACAGGTCGATGCGGTGCTTGCGCTGGATGGTCATGCCGATGTTGAAGACGACGACGTCGTCCTCGTGGGCGTGGGTCTCGTGGCGCATCGTGAGTCTCCCCGTCGTACTGGATAGTGGCAGTATCCAGTATTGGGCATCTGTACTATCCAGCGCAAGAGGTGAGCCGTTGAAGATCTCCGAGCTGTCCGCCGCGACTGATGTCCCCGTCGCGACGCTGAAGTACTACCTGCGCGAGGGGCTGCTCCCACCGGGGGAGCCGCTGAGCCGCACGAGCGCGGCCTACGGCGACGAGCACGTCGCCTGGGTGCGTCTGGTCCGGGCGCTGACGAGCGTCGGCGGACTGTCGCTGGCGACGACGAAGGCGGTGCTGGCGGAGATCGGCGCAACCGGCGCCTCGCGCGTCGACCTCCTGGGTGCGGCGCAGCGCGCCCTGCTCGGGGCGGACTTCGTCGCCGGTCCGGCGGCCGGGGGCGTCGTCGAGGGGGGCTCGCGGGCGCGCGCCTGGCTGGCCTCGATCGGGTGGCAGGTCCATCCCGAGGACCCGGTCATCGACGAGCTCGACGCCGCCTGGGCCGCGTGCGAGGACGCGGACCTCGGCCTCGACGAGGAGCGGATGTCCGCCTATGCCCGGGCGGTGCTCGACATCGCGACCGTCGACGTCGGCTCCGTGCCCGACGACCCGGAGGGTGCGGTCCGCCAGGTCGTCCTCGGCACCGTCCTCGTCGACGCGGTGCTCTCCCCCCTTCGTCGCCTGGCGCACCAGCACGTCGCGGTGAGCGAAGGGGGCTGACCGCTTTGGGGATCCGCCCGCTGATGGGGCACAATGGGACGGCTCGTGCGCCGAAGGGCGCGTGAGTTCCACTTTGCGCGAGTGGCGGAACGGCAGACGCGCTGGCTTCAGGTGCCAGTGTCCGAGAGGGCGTGGGGGTTCAAATCCCCCCTCGCGCACACAGCAGCAGGGCCCCACGTCCGGCAGTGAGCCGGGTGACGTGGGGCCCTTCCCGTTGGGTGGCCGACGCGGCGCTCACCGTGGGTTCACCCACCGCTCGCCCGGACCTGCTTGGCTGGCCGGCATGTGCGAGTCCCACGACCACACCGGCCACCACCCCGCGCCCGCGCCCGACCTGCGCGAGCGGCTCAGCCGCCGTGGGGTCCTCGGCGCGGCGACCGGCGGACTGCTCGTGGCCGCTGCGCAGGGGCTGTCCCTCCCTTCGGCCTCGGCCAGCCCGGCCACCGGCGCTCGGCGGGCCTCCCGCATCACCAGCGGGACCACCCTCGTGCACGCCGACATGCACAACCACACCTTGATGTCGGACGGCGACGGCGACCCTGAGGGGGCCTTCGCGTCGATGCGTAGCGCCGGCCTCGACGTCGCCGCCCTCACCGACCACGCGACGGTGAGCGACAACCTCCTCGGTGACGCGCTCGCCGGCCTCCTGCCGCCCGAGTACCGGCAGTTCGGCGGCCTGACCCGGGCGGACTGGGCTCGCACCGGGCGCCTCGCGGACGCGGCGGACGCGCCGGGGGCCTTCACCGCGATCCGGGGCTTCGAGTGGTCCGAGCCCCTGCTCGGCCACGTCAACGTGTGGTTCAGCCAGGAGTACACCGACGTCCTCGAGGCCAAGACGATGCGCACCTTCTACGCCTGGCTACGGCGTCAGCCCGACGGCTACCTCGGTCACGGCCTCTTCGACGGCGGGGCCGACGGGATCGCCGGCTTCAACCACCCCGGGCGCGAGGCGCTGCGCTTCGCGGACTTCGCCTACGACGTCAGGCTGCGCGACCGGATGGTCTCCATGGAGATCTTCAACCGGCGCGACGACTACCTCTTCGAAGGGTGGGGCGAGGGCAAGCGCTCACCCCTCGTCGCTTGCCTCGGCAAGGGCTGGCGGACCGGGCTCACCGGGGTGACCGACGAGCACGGTACCGACTGGGGGCACCCGGAGGGCAAGGGCCGCACCGGGATGTGGGTCACCGAGCACTCCCGCGCCGGTGTCCGCGAGGCGATGCAGGCGCGGCGCTTCTTCGCCACCCGCAGCTCGGGGGTGCGGCTCGACGCGACGATGACCATCGACGGGAGCACCCACCGCATGGGCGGCGTCGCGCCGACCGCGGGGGGCACCGCACGATTCACCGTCGACTTCGCCGGTGGCGAGGAGTGGGAAGGGCGGCGCCTCCACGTGCAGGTCCTGCGCCCGGGGGACCGCGCGCCCGAGGTGGTGGACGTCCACCCCTTCACCGTCGGGCCCGTCGTCCACCTCGACGTGCCGCTGCACCGCGACCAGGGGTCCTGGGTGGTGCTGCGGATCGGCGACCCGGAGGCCGCCAATGGGACCCCGGGACCTGAGGGCCACGCGTGCAACGACTTCGGGGTCGCCTACACGAGTCCGTGGTGGCTCGACCCGGCGTGAGGCGAGCTCAGAGCGCGACGCCCACCGCGCCGAGCAGCTCGCGCAGGGCCGCGCCGAAGTCCCGCTGCTGGCCGATCTCCCGGCCGACCATCGACTGGATGCCACCCTGGTAGCTGCCGTCGACCTTGCCCGGGGCGCCGACGAAGAGGGTCCGCCCGGCCATGAGCGACCCGGTCGTCGGGTCCGCCTCGATCGCCGGGCGCGAGGAGGCCAGCTCGGCGAGCTGCTGCTCGCTGAAGGGTGCACCCGAGGCGCTGCCGACCCCGGCGACGACGTGCTTGGTGCCGTTGACCTCGAGCGTGATGTGCCCGACGGTCGTGTTCGCCTTCGCCGCGATCTGCTGGGCGGGCGCATCGAAGAAGACCCCGCCCTGACCGACGAGCCACACCCGGCCCGGGAGCACGCCGAGGATCGTCGGCTCGGACTTCGAGGTCATGACGCGGGGGTAGCGGTAGACCCCCATGAGGATCGGGGGAGCGGCGGGTGGCCGGGTCATGGACCCACCCTACGATGCGCTGCGCGGTGCCTCCCCTTCGCCTAGCGTGGTCGGTGACGGCGAGGGGACGCCCGCCGGACCACGGACGAAGGGGGGAAGCAGTGCACGCACGGGGATGGACGAGAGTGGTCGTGGCCGGCATGGCCGGTCTGGGGATGGTGCTCGGCGGCGCCTCCGCGGCCACGGCCCAGCCGGAGACGACGGCGTCGAGCTCGTCGGCCACCTGGTCGGCGCAGATCAACGGGTGGGCGGAGAACGTCGCCGTCCTGCCCGGCGGCGACCTCGTCGTCACCAACTTCAGCAACCACCTCGTGCAGCGGATCGACCGCGAGACCAAGGAGGTCTCGACGATCGCCCAGGTGGCCTCGCCCGGCGGCCTGGCCGTCGACGGCGACACCCTCTACGTCACCCGGGGCAACCACCCCGCCTCCCTCGTCGACAAGAAGGGCGGGATCGTCGCCATCGACCTCCCGACCGGCGACAAGCGCTCGGTCATCACCGGGCTCGGCATGGCCAACGGCCTCGCCCAGCTGCCCGGGGGCGACCTCGTCTACACCGTGACCATGGGCGGCGGCACCGGCGTGCACCGGATCGACCCGGAGACCGGCAGCGACCGCGTCCTCACGACCGCGGTCGCCACGCCGAACGGCATCGCCGTGGGCCCCGACGGCCACCCCTACGTCGGCTCGACGCTCCACGGCTCCATCACCCGGGTCGACGCCGACTCCGGGGAGAGCGAGGTGGTCGCCGGGACGAGCGTCCTCGTCGACGACTTCGGCTTCCGGTCCGACGGCACGATCGTCGGTGCGTCCTCGACGGGCGCCATCGACGAGCTCGACCCCGCCACGGGCAGGAGCCGGCCGCTGCGGGCGGGGTACGTCGGTGCGACGAGCGCGAAGCCCCTTCCCGGGGGCGGGGTCGCCGTGACGACGGCGACCGGGCGGGTGCTCATCCTCGACCTCACCTGACGGCGATGTGCGCACCCGGCCGACGACATTTCGCAGCACGGGTGCGCGCAACGCCGTCAGGTGCCGCAGCGAGGCCTTGGAGCAGGTCCGTGCGGCATTGTCGAGTCATGATGACGGCTTCCATGACCCGCCGGCACGACCTCAGGGAGGGGCTCCGCTGATGAGTACCGGTCGCACCGTCGGTGCCGCCCTCCTGCTCGTCGCTGGGCTCGTCCTCGGATGCTGCGGGCTCGGGACCCTCGCCTACGGAGGGCTCGGCGCGGTCATGGTGCACCAGGCGGGGGAGGACCCGTGGGTCGTGGGGTCGCTCGTCGTCGGGGCCGTCGCGACGGTCCTCGCCCTCGTCGCCGTGGTGGTCGGTGGGCTCCTCCTCGTGCGGCGGTCCTCCGGCCAGCGGTGACGCCGCCCTCGCTCAGATGAACTCCAGCGGGTCGAAGTCCTCGATCTCGATGACCCGGACCCGCGGCAGCCGGCTCGTGAAGGCGGAGACGTCGTACTCGAGGTCGAAGAACTCCACCCCCGGCACGTCACGGAGGCCGGTAGCCATGAACTCCCCGAAGCCCACGATGCCGAGGCGCCGGTCCTCGTCCTCGGCGAGCGCCTCCATCTGCGGCGCGAAGTCGTTGTCGTGACTGACGAGCATGACGTCGGCGTCGCGCTCGACGAGCGCCTCCGCCGTGCGCTGGATGGCGATGTCGACGACCTTGCCCTCGCCGCGGAGCGGCACCGGGCGGTAGCCCATCGCGAGGAGGGCCTGGACGAAGGAGGCCGGCAGCTCGCCGGCGACGGCGAGGAAGAAGAGCCCCTTGACCGGCTGCCCCCACGCGGTCTCGGTGTAGTCGAGGAGGGTGTTCCACCGGGGCCGTTGCTGCGGCTCGGGGCGGCGGCCGAGGACGGAGACCCCCAAGGTGGCATCGATGTTCTCGCCGTCGACGAGGAGGTAGGTGGTGCGCTCGGCCATGCTCGGACCCTACTGTGGATGGCGCCGGCTGGTCCGCCGGCACGACGACGAAGGGGAGACCAACCGTGTGCAAACCGGTCCAGTGCCAGACCTGCGGGAAGACGACGTGGAGCGGGTGCGGTGAGCACGTGGCCGAGGTCCGCGCCCACGTGCCCGCCGACCGCTGGTGCACCTGCCCGGAGAACGCCGACCCCCGCGCCTGAGCACCCACCGGAGTGGGGACGACGCCGAAGGAGGCTCTCAGCGCAGGGTGACGCGGACCTCGGGCTCGGGGCCCTCGGCGCCGGAAAGGTCCCACAGGCGGCCCAGGGCCGGCTGGAGCAGCCATCGGCCGAGCTGTCGCACGAGGACGGTGACGGCCTGCTCGTTGAGTGGGGTGCGCGTGGAGCCGATGCCGTGGTCGCGGAGCAACTGGGTCTGGGTGATCTGCTCGGCGACGAGCTTGCGCACGAAGCGGACATCGCCCGGGTCGGGCGTGACGACGACGCGGCGCAGGTAGTCGACGACGTGGGGGTGGCCGGTGAACATCCGGTGGATCGCCCGGTCCCGCGCGGCCACCACCTCGGTGACCGAACCCTCGAGCGGGATGGTGTCCAGCGTGTCGTGGAAGAGCTCGACGACGAAGTCCTCGACCGCCTCCTGCAGCCCGTCCTTGCCCCCGAAGTAGTGGCCGACGAGACCCGGCGCGACGCCGGCCGAGCGGGCGACCTCCCGCAGGCTCGTCGCCGCGACGCCCCGCGCGGCGAAGAGCGCCAGCGCGGCCGTGCGGATGCGTTCGCGGGAGGAGTCGGCGGCGTGCTCTCGTGAACTCACGCGGTCCCCCCTTCGATGTGATCGTGAACTCTCCGGCCCACCATTGCACAGGTGTTCAATCGATGCGTAGGGTGCGGAGGAAACCCGCTGTCGTGCCTTGAAGGAGCATGTCCATGCCCGAGCAGCCCCAGGCCGTCATCTATGACGCCGTCCGTACCCCCCGAGGGAAGGGCAAGGCGTCCGGCTCCCTCCACGAGGTCAAGCCGATCGACCTGACCGTCGGCCTCCTCGACGCCGTCCGGGAGCGCAACCCCGGCCTCGACGCCGCCCAGATCGACGACCTCGTCATGGGCATCGTCTCCCCGGTCGGCGACCAGGGCTCCGTCCTGCCGCGCATCGCCGCCCTCAAGGCCGGCTACCCCGAGCCCGTCGCCGGCGTGCAGCTCAACCGCTTCTGCGGCTCCGGCCTCGAGGCGGTCAACCAGGTCGCGGCCCGCGTGCGCTCCGGATTCGAGGACCTCTTCCTCGCCGGTGGCGTCGAGTCGATGTCCCGCGTCCCGATGGCCAGTGACGGCGGTGCCTGGGCCATGGACCCGGCGACCGCGCTTGCCACCGACTTCGTGCCCCAGGGCATCAGCGCGGACCTCATCGCGACGGTCGAGGGCTACGACCGCGCCGAGGTCGACCGCTTCGCCGCGCAGTCCCACGAGCGTGCCGCGAAGGCCTGGGAAGCCGGCTACTTCAACCGTTCGGTCGTCCCCGTCACCGACGCCAACGGCGTGACCATCCTCGACCGTGACGAGACGATCCGTCAGGGCACGACCGCGGAGTCACTCGGCGGGCTCAAGCCCTCCTTCGCCGCGATAGGTGAGCAGGGTGGCTTCGACTTCGTCGCCACGGAGAAGTACCACTCCGTCGACCAGATCAACCACGTCCACCACGCCGGCAACTCCTCGGGCATCGTCGACGGTGCCGCCCTCCTCCTCGTCGGCAACGAGCAGGTCGGTCAGGAGATGGGCCTCACCCCCCGAGCCCGCATCGTCTCCACCGCCGTCGTCGGCTCCGAGCCGACGATCATGCTCACCGGCCCGGCCCCGGCCTGCCGCAAGGCGCTCGACCGGGTCGGCATGACGGCGAAGGACATCGACCTCGTCGAGATCAACGAGGCCTTCGCCGCGGTCGCCCTCAAGCTCATGCGCGACATGGGCTGGACCGAGGAGCAGACCAATGTCAACGGTGGCGCCATCGCCATGGGACACCCGCTCGGCGCGACCGGCGCGATGATCCTCGGCACCCTCGTCGACGAGCTCGAGCGGCGTGACCTCGAGCGCGGCATCGCCACCCTCTGCATCGGCGGCGGCATGGGCGTCGCCACCATCGTCGAGCGCGTCTGAACCAGCGGACAGGAAGCCAAGGAAAAGCATGAGCGAGAACATGATCCGTTACGAGCGCGACGACGAGGGCATCGTCACCCTGACGATGGACGACCCCGACGCGGGCGCCAACACGATGAACGCGACCTACGTGCAGGCGATGGGCGAGACCGTCGACCGGCTCGAGGCCGAGCGTGAGGAGATCACCGGTGTGGTGCTCACCTCCGCCAAGAAGACCTTCTTCGCCGGGGGCAACCTCAGCGACCTGCAGAGCACGACCCCGGAGACCGCGGGTGAGTTCTTCGAGGGCATCGAGCAGATCAAGTCCCAGCTGCGTCGTCTCGAGCAGCTCGGCAAGCCGGTCGTCTCCGCGATCAACGGCGCCGCCCTCGGCGGGGGCCTCGAGCTCGCGCTCGCGACCCACCACCGCATCGCCGTCGACGACCCGAAGATCAAGCTCGGCCTGCCCGAGGTCACCCTCGGTCTCCTCCCGGGCGGCGGTGGCGTCACCCGGCTCGTGCGGATGCTCGGCATCCAGGAGGCCCTCATGGGCTGGCTGCTCCAGGGCCAGCAGCGCAACCCCGCGGCCGCGCTCGAGAAGGGCGTCATCGACCAGCTCGTCCCCAACCGCGAGCAGCTCGTCCCCGCGGCCAAGGCGTGGATCCGCGAGCACAAGGACGACGAGACCGCGGCCGTGAAGCCGTGGGACGTCAAGGGCTACAAGATCCCCGGTGGCACCCCGAGCGTGCCGAAGTTCGCGATGAACCTCCCGGCCTTCCCGGCCAACCTGCGCAAGCAGCTCAAGGGCGCCCCGACGAAGTCGCCCCGCGCGATCATGTCGGCCGCCGTCGAGGGCTCGCAGGTCGACTTCGACACCGCCAGCCGGATCGAGTCGCGATACCTCACCGAGCTCGGCGCCGGTCGCGAGTCGACCGCGATGATCCAGGCCTTCTTCTTCGACCTCCAGGCGATCAACAGCGGCAAGCTGCGCCCGGCTGGGGTCGAGCCCAGCAAGGTGGGCAAGGTCGGCATCCTCGGCGCCGGCATGATGGGCGCCGGCATCGCCTACTCCGCCGCCATGGCCGGCATCGACGTCGTCCTCAAGGACGTCTCGGTCGAGGGTGCGGAGAAGGGCAAGGCCTACTCCGAGAAGCTCCTCACCAAGCGCGTCGAGCGCGGCAAGATGGACCAGGCGAAGGCCGAGGAGGTGCTCGCGCGGATCACCCCGACCGCGGATGCCGCCGACCTCGCCGGCGTGGACGCCGTCATTGAGGCGGTCTTCGAGGACTACGACCTCAAGAAGCAGGTCTTCGCCGAGGTCGAGGCAGTGGTCGGCCCCGACACGCTGCTCTGCTCCAACACCTCGACCCTGCCGATCACCAGCCTCCAGGGCTTCTCCTCGCGGCCGAAGGACTTCATCGGGCTGCACTTCTTCTCCCCTGTGGACAAGATGCAGCTCGTCGAGATCATCCGCGGCGAGCAGACCTCCGACGAGGCGACCGCACGGGCGATCGACATCGTCCAGCAGATCCGCAAGATCCCGGTCGTCGTCGGCGATGGCCGCGGCTTCTACACCAGCCGGGTCTTCGGCACGCTCATCCTCGAGGGCGCCGTCGCCGTCTCCGAGGGCATCGACCCGATGACCGTGGAGCGGGCCGCGACGATGGCCGGCTTCCCGGCGCCCCCGCTGGCGATGCTCGACGAGGTCTCGCTGACCCTGACCCAGCACATCCGCGCCGAGGCCGAGAAGGCCGCCGCCGCGGAGGGCGTCACGCTGGAGAAGGGTCCGGGCGAGGAGCTCATCGACACCCTCGTCGCCGAGGGCCGCAAGGGTCGCGCTGCCGGTGCCGGAATGTACGACTACCCCGAGGGCCAGCCCAAGGTGCTCTGGCCGGAGCTGCGGAAGCGCTGGGCGAAGGGGACGGAGATCCCCCTTCGCGACCTGCAGGACCGCTACCTCTTCATCATGGCCCTGGAGACGGCGGGCTGCTTCGAGGACGGGGTCCTCACGGACGCCGAGTCGGCGAACATCGGCGGCATCTTCGGCATCGGCTTCCCGCCGCACACCGGTGGGCCGGCGACCTTCATGACGAACTACGAGGGTGGCCTCGCCGGCTTCGTGGCTCGTGCGGACGAGCTCGCCGACACCTACGGTGAGCGATTCCGCCCGTCGGAGTGGCTGCGCGGCCGCGTCGCCAGCGGCACCCTGGTCGACCGGGGCTGACCGTGACCGCCCCCCTGACCGGCGTCCGCGTCGTGTCGATCGCCATCAACCTGCCCGGGCCGGCCGCCGTCGCGCGGCTGGCCCGGCAGGGAGCGGGTGTCGTCACCGTCCTGCCGCCGGGGGGTGACCCGATGCAGCAGTTCGCCGCTGAGTACTTCGACGAGCTGCATGCCGGTCAGGAGGTGCGCACGGTCGACCTGAAGTCCGAGGCAGGGCTTGCTGAGGTCGACGAGCTGCTCTCTGCCGCAGACGTGCTCGTCACGTCCTCGCGTCCGTCGGCCCTGCGCCGGCTGGGTCTGGACTTCGACTCCGTGCACGCACGGCACCCGCAGGTCTGCCAGGTGGACATCGTCGGGTACCCGGGCGAGGCGGCCGAGGTGGCCGGGCACGACCTCACCTACCAGGCGGCGACGGGCCTGCTCGGCGAAGGGAGCATGCCCGCCACCCTCGTCGTCGACCTCGCCGGGTCCGAGCGGGCCGCCGCTGAGGCTGCAGCCGCTCTCGTGGCGCGGGCACGGACCGGTGAAGGGATCCGCCGCGAGGTGGCCCTCTCCGACCTCTCGGAGACGATGTCACGTCCGCTGGCCCACGGCCTCACCGCCCCCGGCGCCCTGCTGGGCGGGGGCCTGCCCGTCTACGGCATCTACGACACGGCCGAAGGGCGGATCGCCCTCGCGGCGCTCGAGCCGCACTTCACCGCGCGGCTGCTCACCGCCCTCGATCTCGCCCCCGAGGAGCTGACCCGCGAGCGGCTGGACGAGATCTTCGCCCGGCGTTCCGCGACGGCGTGGGCGGCGTGGGCGAGCGAGCACGACATCCCGCTGACCCCCCTTCGCTGACGACGACCGATCCCGTACGAGAGGCACCGATGCCCGAGATCCTCCAGCCCCAGCCCTATGTCTCGCCGTGGATGCAGGACGAGGTCACCGACGTGCTGACGCTCGCCCGGACCTTCTTCGAGCGGGAGGTGACCCCGCACCGGGAGCGGTTCGCCGAGCAGCACCAGGTCGACCGGGAGACGTGGCGCGCCGCGGGCGCGGCCGGCCTGCTGTGCATCTCCGTCCCGGAGGAGTACGGCGGTGGCGGAGGGACCTTCGCCCACGAGGCGGCCGTGCTGTGGGAGCAGGGACGCTCCGGGGACGACGCCCTCGGCTACTCCGTGCACTCCTCGATCGTCGCCCACTACATCCTCGCCTACGGGACCGAGGAGCAGAAGCGCACCTGGCTGCCGAAGATGGCCTCGGGCGAGCTCATCGGCGCCGTCGCGATGACCGAACCGGGCACCGGGTCGGACCTGCAGAACATCGCGACCACCGCCAGGCGGGACGGTGACCACTACGTCATCAACGGGTCGAAGACCTTCATCACCAACTCCTCGCACGCGGACCTCGTCGTCATCGTCGCTCGCACCGGCGGCGCCGGGGCACAAGGGATCTCGCTCATCGTCGCGGAGGTGGCCGAGCTCGAGGGCTTCGAGCGTGGTCGGGTGCTGCAGAAGATCGGGCAGCACGGCCAGGACACCCGGGAGCTGGCCTTCACCGACATGCGGGTCCCCGTCGCCAACCTCCTCGGCGAGGAGGAAGGGCAGGGCTTCTACCAGCTGATGCTGCAGCTGCCGCAGGAGCGGCTGGCGATCGCTGTCGGGGCCGTGGCCTCCGCCGAGCTGGCCTACGAGCTTGCCCTGGACTACACGAAGGAGCGCCAGGCCTTCGGCAAGCCGATCGCCGCCTTCCAGAACACCCGCTTCACCCTCGCCGAGGTCGGCACGGACGTTCTCGCGGCCCGGACCTTCCTCGACCACTGCATCGGGCTCCACCTCGGTGGCGCGCTCGACGCGGCGACCGCCTCCCGGGTGAAGTACTGGACGACCGACGTGCAGTGCGATGTCATCGACCGCTGCCTGCAGCTCTTCGGCGGCTACGGCTACATGCTCGAGTACCCGATCGCGCGGCTCTACGCCGGCGCCCGGGTGCAGAAGATCTACGGCGGGACCAACGAGATCATGAAGGAGCTCATCTCCCGCACCCTCTGAGCCGCGGGTCATGTGGTCCCGAGCCCTAGGCTCTCGCGATCACATCGACTCGTGCCCGGTCCGTCGCTCGGGCCCGCTCGGAGCGAAGGGCGGGCAGGAAGCAGATGACGCCGCCGAGCCCGGCCGCGCCGGCGATGACCATGCCGACGGGGGTCGAGGTGTGCTCGGCGACGAGCCCGAGGAGGCTGCTCGCCACGGCGACGGAGATGAACATCGTCATCGACGCGAGCGAGAGCACGGTCGCCCGGTTGCGCGAGGTCGCCTCGCGGTGGAGGAGCGCGTTGTAGGCCGGGCCGCCGAAGCCGTGCATGGAGTACGTGAGGAAGTAGGTGACGACGAGGGCGATCGGGCCGAAGGCCAGCCCCATCGTCACCGCACCGAGGCTCGTGAGGATCCGCCCGAGGATGGCGGTGCGGGCGACCCCGATCCGGGCGCTCACCCGACCGGCTGCGGCCGCCCCGACGGCGAAGACGAGCCACCCGCCGGCCGCGACGGGGCCCATGATGACCGCTGCCGAGGCCTCGCCCCCGACGAGCTCGGCCAGCCGGACCGGCATGAAGTTCTCGAAGGTGATCATCGAGATGGCCGCGAAGAGCTCGACGAGAACGAGTCCGCGCAGCACGGCGTTGTCGCGGAGGAGGGCCAGCCCGGAACCGATGACACCGGGTGTCTCCAGGACGGAGCGCCGGGCCGCGGCGAGCCCGCGCTCGTCGAGACGCGGCGGCTCGCGGAGCAGGGTGAGGACGGCGACAAGATGGACGACGCTCAGGGCCAGGGCGACCGCGACGGGAAGCCACAGCGGGGACCGGTCGGGGAGCGGGGCCCATGCGACGAGCCCGCTCCCGGCGACGGAGCCTCCGGCCATGGCGGCGCCCATGACGCCGGCCATGCGGGAGAGGTCCTGGTCGACGTCGGCACCGGGCCGGCTGCGGTGGACGGTGTCGACGTACCACGCCTCGAGCGGACCGGAGTCGAGCGCGCGGAAGAGCCCGGTGAGGGCCGCCGCGACGACGAAGGCCGCGAAGGAGTCCGCGACGAGGAGAGCGAGCATCGAGGCGACGTTGACGAGGGCTGCCACGACGAGGACCGGCCGTCGTCCGAGGGAGTCGGCGATGCCCGCCGTCGGCAGCTCGGTCGCGAAGACGACGACGCCGGTGATCGCGCCGGCCATCATCGCCTGGGACAGGGTGAGTCCACGGTCGAGCTTCCACAGGATGAGCAGCCCGACGATGAAGCCGATGGGGAGCCACCGGGTCATCGTCAGGAGCAGCAGCACCCGGTGAGCGGCCCGAAGGGAGAGCTGCTGGCCGTCACTCATCGGTCTCCTCCCACCCGGGCTCGTCCTCGGTGGGGAAGCTGGCGACGACGACCTGGTAGCGCCGTCGCCCTTCGCCGACCGGTCCGGGGGTCGGGGGGTGCTCCTCGAGCACCTGCCAGATGAGCGCCTCGAAGCGGGACTGGATCTCCTTCGCCTGCTCCGCGGTGACCGGCACCTGCAGGTCGCTGACCGAGGTCACCCGGCGCCACGGGTCGTCCTCGCCGCCCCGCCGGGTGGAGGCGGCCTGCATGCGGCCGATCGCGCTCGTCACCGCGAGGTGGTGGAAGGCGTCGTCGGCGTCCCTCCCTTCGTCCCCCGCGGACTCGTCGACACGGACGGAGGTCATCTGGCTGCTCGCCCGCCACCACCGCTCGCGTCGGTTGCCGAGCTCGGCCGCCTCCTCGACGAAGCCGTGGGTGGCTAGCTGGCGCAGGTGGTAGCTCGTCGCGCCGGAGTTGAGGTCGAGCCGGCGGGCCACCTGGCTGGCGGTGGCGGGCCCGAGGGTGCGCAGCAGGCCGAGGATGCGCAGGCGCACCGGGTGGGAGAGCGCCTTGAGCTGGGTGACATCGGGGACGACGGGTTCCATGCGGGCCACACTACGCCGCAAAGAGATCTTTGCAAAGGGATCTTTGCAGATGCACGGCGGCACCGACCCTTCGCCGGTAGGACAGGCGGAGTTCGCGGTAGCGGCCTACGGTCGGCCCATGAGTCACTCCCGCAACCGCCGGTACACCGCTCTCGTCGGCGTCGCCGCGTTGACCCTGACCGCTGCCGCCGTGCCCGCCGGGGCCCACGATCGGGGCAAGGACCACGGTGGGCACGACCGGGGCCAGCACGGCAAGCACCGCGGCGAGAAGGTGCGCTTCGCGACCTTCAACGCCTCGCTCAACCGGGCCGAGGAGGGGCAGCTCGAGCAGGACCTCTCCACGCGGGAGAACACCCAGGCGCGCAATGTCGCCGAGACGATCCAGCGCGCCGACCCCGACGTCGTGCTCGTCAACGAGTTCGACTACTCCCGCAAGGCCGCTCGTCTCTTCCGCGACAACTACCTCGAGGTCGGCCAGCGCGGCGCCGACCCGGTGCGCTACAGGTACCACTACATCGCGCCGAGCAACACCGGCATCCCGAGCGGCCACGACCTCAACAACGACGGCACCGTCGGCGGCCCGGACGACGCGCTCGGCTTCGGGGAGTTCCCCGGCCAGTACGGCATGGTCGTCTACAGCAAGTACCCGATCGACGAGTGCCGGGTGCGCACCTTCCAGGACTTCCGCTGGAAGGACATGCCGGGCAACCGCATCCCGGCCGGCTTCTACGACAAGGCGGAGCGGCGCTCCCTTCGCCTCAGCTCGAAGAGCCACTGGGACCTGCCGATCCGCATCGGCCGCGAGCGGGTCCACCTCCTCGCCAGCCACCCGACGCCGCCCACCTTCGACGGGGAGGAGGACCGCAACGGCCGGCGCAACGCCGACGAGATCCGCTTCTGGGCGGACTACGTCAGCGGCGGCCGGGATGCGCGCTACATCTACGACGACGACGGGCGGCGCGGTGGCCTGCACCCGAGGGCGAGCTTCGTCATCGCCGGCGACCAGAACGCCGACCCGCACGACGGTGACAGCTTCGACGGGGCCATCTCCCAGCTGCTCGACCACCGCCGCGTCAACACCTCGATGACCCCGACGAGCCGTGGCGCGGTCGAGGCGAGCGAGGAGCAGGGCGGCGTCAACGACGAGCACGCGGGCGACCCCGCGCAGGACACCGCCGACTTCGCGGAGCCGCCGGGCAACATCCGGGCCGACTACGTCCTGCCCAGCCGGGACCTGGCGATCCGTGAGGCGCGGGTCTTCTGGCCCACGAGCGAGCACCCGCTGAGCCGCCTCACCGGCACCTACCCCTTCCCGACGAGTGACCACCGGCTCGTGTGGGTGGACACGACGGTCGGCAAGCGTCACCCCCACGGCCGTTGACCGCCCGCCACGGCGAAGGGGGAGGAGCGTCCGCCCGGGGTCGCGCCGGGGCGTTAGTGTCGGCACATGAGCGCTCTGGACGTCGGCTCCGACGCCCCCACGCCTCTCGACGACTACCGGGCGAGCGTCTCGGTCGGCGAGGGCGTCGACGAGATCGTCACCCTCGACGGGGTCCGTGAGGCCGCGGCACCGCTCGCCGAGTCGATCCGGTCCGCCGGCCTGCCGGGGATGCTCGCCGCCCGCGCGGCCACGCGACGCTTCGTCGACGACGAGGGCATCACCTACGGCGCGGGGATCTCCCCCGAGGAGGGCGAGGACGCCGAGGGCCGTGCCGTCCCCACCGAGCCGCGGACCTGGGACCTCGACCCGCTCCCGCTGACCTTCGGCCCCCAGGAGTGGACCGGCCTCGAGCGGGGAGTCCGCCAGCGGGCCGCCCTCCTCGACGCCGTCCTCACCGACCTCAGCGGGGAGCAGCGCCTCGTGCGCGACGGGGTCCTCCCCGGCGCGGCGGTGTACGGCCACGACGGCTGGCTCCCACCTGCCGAGGGGATCCGCGTCCCCGGTCCCCGTCAGCTCGTCCTCCCGGCGATGGATCTCGCCCGGGACCGGACCGGCACGTGGCGGATCTTCGCCGACCGCACGCAGGCGCCGAGCGGTGCGGGTTTCGCCATGGCCAACCGGCGGATCATCGCCCGCGTCCTCCCCGACCTCCACCGCGAGGTCGACCTCGCCCGGCTGCGTGGCTTCTTCTTCCAGGTGCAGAAGGCGCTCGCCGCCGCGGCGCCGCACACCGACGACGTGCCGCGCATCGTCATCCTCACCCCCGGCGCGCTGAGCGAGGCCGCCTACGACGAGGCCCTCCAGTCCACGGTCCTCGGTGTCCCCGTCGTCGAGTCCGAGGACCTCGTGAGCCGGGACGGGCGGATCTGGATGCGCACGACGAGCGGCCTCACGCCCGTCGACGTCATCGTCCGCCGCGTCGACGGCGCCGCCATCGACCAGCTCGACCTGCGCGGCGACTCCCGACTCGGGCTGCCCGGCATGGTCGAGGCGGCCCGGCTCGGGCACGTGTCCGTCGTCAACCCGATCTCCTCGGGCGTCCTGGAGAACCCGGCCCTCATCCCCTACCTGTCACGGATCTGCCGGCAGGTCCTCGGGGAGGAGCTGCTCCTCCCGTCGACCCAGACGTGGTGGGGCGGTGAGCCGACGCACCTGAGCCACATCGTCAACCACCTCTCCAGCCTCGTCGTCAAGCCGGCCTCCCGCGCGGGGGCGGCCAACTCCACCTTCGGCTGGGAGCTGAGCGCCGCCGAGCGGGACGAGCTCGCCCTGCGCATCCAGGCCGAGCCGTGGCGCTGGACCGCCCAGGACCCCCTGACGATGTCGACCGCCCCGGTCGTCACGGCCGGCGGCCTCGAGCCCCGGCACGTCGTGCTGCGGACCTTCGCCGTCGCCGACGAGGAGGACTACGCCGTGATGCCCGGCGGGCTGGGCCGGCTCGCCATCGACCCCGACTCGGGCGCGATCAACAGCCTCGCGGGCGCCATGAGCAAGGACGTGTGGGTCCGCGTCGACCCCGCGGAGGCGGGCGAAGGGGAGGCCCTCGCCGTCCCCAGCCCGCTCGCCGGGGCCTCAGGGAGCGGCTACGCCGCGCCGGCACCGCGCGTCGCCTCCGACCTCTACTGGATGGGCCGCTACGCCGAGCGCGCCGAGTCCGCCGCGCGGCTGCTGCGGGTCGCCGACAACCTCGTCGACGACTACGCGGCCCGGGAGGGGACGACCGGCCACACGGCGATGCTCGCGATCCTCTCCGCCGTCACCGAGGTCATGGCCATCCGCCCGGGGTTCGTCGGGGACGAGGCCGCGGAGCGTCGTGCCGACCCCCTCCCGCACCTGCGCGAGCTGACCCTCGAGCCCCGGATCGTCGGGTCGGTGGCCTACAGCACCCACCGCGCGGTGCTCGCCGCCCAGGCGGTGCGCGAGACCCTCTCGGTCGACACCTGGCTCGTCATGTCCCGTCTCGAGCGGACCCTGCGGCACGCCGTCCCCGGTGACGACCTGCAGGAGCTGCTCATGGAGACGATCGAGGGGCTCCTGGCCCTCGCAGGCATCGGGGTGGAGTCCCTCGTCCGCGACCCGGCCTGGGCCTTCGCCGACGCGGGCAAGCGCGTCGAGCGGGCCCAGCAGACGATCCGTCTCGTCAGCTCCGTCCTCGCGGTGGAGCGCACCCCTGTCGTCGAGGGCACGACGACCGAGGCAGCCCTGCTCGCCACCGAGTCGGTCATCACCTACCGTCGCCGGCTCACCGGCGGACTCGGCGGGCTCTCCGCCATGCAGGCCGCGGTCAACCTCCTCCTGCGCGACGAGACGAACCCGCGCTCGGTCGCCTTTCAGATCGCGCGTCTCCTCGAGGACCTCGAGCTCATCGGTGACGACACGGCGCTGCCGGGCGTGCGCGAGCTCGCGGAGCGGGTCGCGAGGCTCGACCTCGACGGGCTCTTCGTCGACGGCCGGCTCCCGCTGACGCGGGCGCTCACGGGTCTCGGGGCGGACCTGCGCCGCACCGACACCCGGATCGACGAGCGCTACTTCCGGCGCAAGGCCACCGGCCGGCAGGTCCAGTGGGTCCAGTGGAACGGCGGTGAGGCCTGGTGAGCACGACCCCCGAGCGTCCCCCCGCGCCGGAGCCGGTGACGTCCGGCGCCGGACCGACGATCCACCCGGAGCACCACACCCGTCGTCGCTACGAGGTGCGCCACCGGACGACGTACACCTACGAGGACTACGTCACCGACTCCTTCGGTCGGGCGCTGCTGCGTCCCCGCGAGACGCCGCAGCAACGGATCGTCGAGCACGAGGCCGTGGTGACGCCAGACCCGCACATCATCACCGAGCACGTCGACCACTTCGGCAACCACTCGAGCTTCTACGAGGTGCGCACGCCGCACACCGTGCTCGAGGTGAGCAAGACGAGCGTCCTCGAGATCGAGTGGCCCGCGCCCGACATGGAGCGGCTCGACGCGTGGACGGTGGCCGAGGTGGCCGAGGCGATCGCCGACGGCGAGGGCATCGACCGGGCCGAGGCCGCGCAGTACCGCCTGCCCTCGACCCTCGTCGACATCGCCCCGGAGGTCATCGCCTACTCGGCGGGGATCCTCCCACCGGACCGGCCCTTCGGCTCCGCGCTCGTCGCCCTCTACGCCGACATCTACCGCGACTTCACGTACGCCAAGGGCACGACGAGCGTGAAGACGACGCTCCCCGAGCTGCTCGCGGGCCGCGAAGGGGTCTGCCAGGACTTCGCCCACCTCGCCGTCGGGTGCCTGCGCGCCGTCGGCATCCCGGGACGGTACGTGTCGGGGTACATCGAGACCCGCCCGCCGCCCGGTCAGGTCAAGCTCGAGGGGTCCGACGCCTCGCACGCCTGGGCCGCCGCGATGACCCCGGACGGGGACTGGGTGGACCTCGACCCGACGAACAACCACTTCGCGGACTCGCGCTACCTCACGACCGGCTGGGGCCGCGACTTCCGGGATGTCTCGCCGATCAAGGGCGTCATCTTCTCCGAGGGCTCCGGCTCGCGACTGGAGGTCGGCGTGGACGTCATCCGGCTCGGCGAGGGGGATCCCCGCGAGCGCGGTACCGCGGGTGGCGACGGGCACCAGTAATCTGAGCGCCATGCCCACGACCGCCTTCGTCCTCGGTGGCGGCGGTGTGCTCGGGGCGACCCAGGTGGGGATGCTCCGGGCCCTGCTGGCCGCGGACATCGCGCCCGATCTCGTCGTGGGCACGAGCATCGGCGCGGTCAACGGCGCCTTCGTCGCGGCCGATCCGACGGCGAAGGGGGTCTCCCGCCTCGAGGAGCTGTGGCGGGATGTCGTCCGATCGGGAGAGATGAACGAGAACCCGGTGAAGCAGGCCGCGCGTCTGGCCAAGCACGGCACCCACGTCATGCGGCGAGGGCTCATCCCCGACCTCGTGGAGCGCCACCTCGGGGTCGCGACGATCGACGAGCTCACCGTTCCCTTCCAGTGCGTCGCCGCGGAGATCGAGTCCTCGGCCTCCCGGTGGTTCACGACCGGCCCGGTCGCGCCGGCGGTCGCGGCGAGCTGCGCGGTGCCCGGGCTCTTCGCGCCGGTCGAGGTCGACGGGGCGCACTACTTCGACGGCGGGCTCGTCCACTCGATCCCCGTCGGTCGCGCCATCGCCCTGGGAGCCACCGACATCCACGTCCTCCAGGTGGGGCGGGTCGAGCAGCCCCTGCTGGCACCGCGCAACCCGCTCGAGGTCGGGCTCGTCGCCTTCGAGATCGCGCGCCGGCACCGTTTCGTCGAGGAGATCGCCGAGGTGCCGGACTCGGTGCGCCTGCACATCCTGCCGAGCGGGGCGGAGCGCACGCCCTCCTCCGCGATCGGGCAGGGGTCGGTGACCAAGGTCGAGGACCGCATGCAGCGGGCCTTCGACGCCGCGAGCGGATACCTCGAGGACCACGACCGATGAGGCTCACCGCGCTCCCTTCGCTCGCCGCGCCACCGATCTGGCTGCGGTTGGTGCTCCAGGCGCTCTACCCGCTCTTCGGGATCGCCATGTCCCTCCTCTTCGTCATCGTCACCCCCCTTCTCGTCCTGCTGTGGCCGTGGGACCGGCGACTGGCCCTCCTGCGGTGCCTCTTCCTCACGATCTACGTCATGTGGGAGGACATCGGCCTCGTCGTCGAGTGCTGGTACCTGCGCCTGCGGTCGCCGCGCGGGACGAGCCCGACGTGGGACGAGGACCATCTCGCGCTCATCCGCCGGGCCCTGGACAACGTCATCTTCACCGCCGACAAGGTCGTCGGCTTCACGATCGACATCGAGGGCATGATCACCGTCGGTCGGCCGGGGCACCCGCTCGTCGTCATCTCCCGGCACGCCGGGCCCGCGGACTCGCTGGCGATCGCCTGGCTCCTGGCCTCGACCGCCGGCCGCATCCCCCGGATCGTCCTCGCCGACGCGATGCTGTGGGACCCCGGCATCGCCATGGTCCTCCAGCGGCTCGACTCCTACTTCGTCCCCTCGCGGACGGGCGCCGGTGACGACCGGACGAAGGGGGTCGCCGAGCTCGCCGG
>DXAR01000138.1 GCA_019116945.1 Candidatus Janibacter merdipullorum
CGGTCGCGGAGGAGCTGGGTGCCCGCCCGGTCCTCGACCTGCTCGACGGGCTGCAGGATGCCACCGAGGACCGGCCCGATCCCCGCGGCAGCCTCACACCCCGCGAGCTCGAGGTGCTCACCCACCTCGAGCGGGGACGGACCAACGGGCAGATCGCCGACACCCTCTTCATCTCCCGCAAGACGGCGAGTGTCCACGTGTCAAACATCCTCGCCAAGCTCGGGGCCGCGACCCGGGGTGAGGCGGTCTCGATTGCCCGCCGACAGGGCATCCTCAGCTGACGGGCGGGTCCACCTCGCGCTCCGCACGGTAACCGGTCGGGGTGAAGCCGAGGACCCGACGGAACTCCCGGGTGAGGTGGGCGTGGTCCGAGTAGCCGAGGTCAGCGGCGATCGAGGCCACGTCGGCCCCCGGATCCTCCCGGACCCGCGCCGCAGCCTCCTGCAGCCGTCGGCGACGGATCAGCGCCCCCGGGCTCATCCCCACGTGGGTGCGCGCGAGGCGCTGCACCGATCGCTCGGACATCGACAGGCGCCGGGCGAGATCGTCCACGCGCAGGAGCGTGGGGTCCCCGTCCGCGAGATCGATGAGACGGCGGGCCGGCACCGCCTCCGGATCGGCGGCGACCGTCGCCCCCGCCTCGTCGACGAGCCAGTCCTCGAGGAGTCGCGCCGCACGAGGGTGCCGTCCCTGGTCCGTCCCGTCCATGACCGAGGTGACCTCCGCGTGGAGGTGCTCGGCCCCCTTCGCCGGGGTCGTCCGGTCCTGCCACGGCATCACCTCGCCGAGGAGGGCGTGCGCCGCACCGGGAGTGAGCAGGGCACCGACCGCCCACCCGCGGCCGGCGAGGTCCCGGCGCCAGGCCCGCGTCACCGGACCGTAGATGTGCACGGCGTCCCGCTCCACGACGAGCTGGCAGGCGGGGAAGGGCAAGGTGAAGGCTCCGTGGACCGAACCCGGCGGCAGGTCCCATTCCGGCACCCAGAACCACCGGAGGAGTGGCTCCCCCTTCGCCGAGGGCGGGATCCGGGTCACCGGCGCCCGGTCGTCCGTCCGCAGCTGTCCCTTCTCCGGAATCCCCTCGACCACACCCTGAGCGTAGTCAGCACCGGGTCGTCGCGAATCTTCAAGCCCGGGCCAACCGCTCCTCCCTAGCGTCGTTCCCATGGAACAGACGACCCAGGCCATCACCGGACAGCACACCGACCGCGGCACGCCGCACGGCTTCACCGCACTCACCCCCTTCCACGTCGTGCGCGACGCCGCCGGCGCCCTCGAGTTCTACCCACGCGTCTTCGGCGCGCGCGTCATCGACGTCACCGAGATGCCGGACGCGAAGGGAGGCACGCTCGTCGCGCATGCCACGCTCGACTTCGGGCGGGGCCGGCTGCAGATCGCCGACCCGATGCCGGACTTCGGTCTCACCGCACCGCCGGAGGAGGACGCGGTGACCTCGTCGATCGCGCTCTACGTGCCAGACGTGGACGCCGTCATGGCCGAGGCCGAGGCCGCCGGGGCCACGGTCCGCGAGCCGCTGGCGGACTTCGTCTCCGGAGACCGCTTCGCCTCGATCCGGGACCCGCACGGGATCCGGTGGGCGATCATGACCCGCGTCGAGGACCTCTCCGACGAGGAGTCCGCGGCTCGCGTGGCCGCGTGGGCCGCCTCGAGCTGACGGCCGGGTGGAGGTCATCGCGCGCGGGCGAGAGTGAGGGAGAAGTCCCCCGCCGCGTCGGTCCACGCCGTGACAGGCTCCAGGGCGTCGTCCGCGAGCTCCGTGTGGAGCGCCTCGAGGTCGAACTTGCGCGAGATCTCCGTGCGCAGGTGCGCCCCCTTCGCCAGCCGCCAGGTGCGCCCGATCCCGGTGAAGTCCGCCTCGACGTCACGCACGGCGCGCAGGCGCATCTCGATGCGCGAGGCCTCCGCGTCCCAGACGGCCACGTGCTCGAAGTCCCGCCGGTGCAGCCCGCTGACGGGTGCGCCCCGGGCGATGACGTCGAGGAGGTTGAGGTTGAACTCCGCGGTCACCCCGGCCGAGTCGTCGTAGGCGGCGACGAGCCGCTCGGGACTCTTGACGAGGTCCGCACCGAGGAGGAGATGGTCACCCGGGCCCAGGGCACGGCGGACCATCGCGAGGAAGGCCCGCCGCTCCCCTTCCTCGAAGTTGCCGATGGTCCCGCCGAGGAAGGCGAGCAGGCGCTGCCCGGGCCCGCCGGCGAGCGGCGGCAGGTGGTGGAAGTCGGCGACGGCCGGCTCGACGACGAGGGAGGGGTACTCCTCCCGCAGCTGGGCCGCCGTCTCGAGGAGCACCTCGCTGCTGATGTCCAGCGGGGCGTAGAGCCCGCCCTCACCGGCGCGAGCCAAGGCATCGAGGAGCACCCGGGTCTTGTCCGAGGTCCCAGCCCCGAGCTCGTGGATGCTCCGAGCTCCCGTGAGCTCGATGATCTCCGCACTCCGCCGGTGGAGGATCTCCCGCTCGGCCCGCGTCGGGTAGTACTCGGGCAGGCCGGTGATCTCGTCGAAGAGCCGGCTCCCCCGCTCGTCGTAGAACCACCGCGGGGGCAGGGACGGCGGGTCCGACCAGAGGCCGGCGCGGAGGTCACTCTCCAGCTCGTCGCGCGTCACCGGGCGAGCCGCAGACCCGCGAAGGCCCAGCGCGAGGAGGCCGGGAAGAAGTTGCGGTAGGTGAGGCGGGCATGGTCCGGCGGGGTGACCGCCGATGCGCCGCGCAGCACGTGCTGGTCATTCATGAACTTGCCGTTGTACTCGCCGACGGCGCCGGGCGCGGTCTCGAAGCCCGGGTAGGGCAGGTAGGCGCTGGCCGTCCACTCCCACACGTCGCCGAGCGCGACCTCGCGCGCGGCACCGGGGTGGCACCGCGCCGGGTCGAGCAGCCCGCCCACGGTCGCCGGCCCGCTCGCGGCGCGCGCCTCCCACTCCTGCTCCGTCGGCAGCCGGTGGCCGGCCCACCGCGCGAAGGCATCCGCCTCGAAGAAGGACACGTGGCACACCGGCTCGGCGGCGACCACCGGGCGCCGGCCCGACAGGGTGAAGGTCGTCCACCCTTCGTCCTCGTCGTGGCGCCAGTAGCCCGGCGCGGCCCACCCGGCGGACTGGACCGTCGCCCACCCGTCGGAGAGCCACAGGTCGGGTCGCGAGTACCCGTCGTCGGCGATGAACTCCTGCCACTCGGCATTGGTCACCTGCCGACTGGCGATGTCGACGTCCTCGAGCCA
>DXAR01000024.1 GCA_019116945.1 Candidatus Janibacter merdipullorum
ATCGCGAGCGCGGCGGCGACATCCCCCTCGGGCACGTCGTGCTCCCGGACGTAGTGGGCGATGACATCCCGGAAGGTCGCGAGGTCGGGCGAGGCCAGCGCGGCGGTGATCTTGTCGTCGAAGCGCCCCAGTCGGGTGGCGTTGACGTCCTCGGGGGACGGCATCGACATCTCGGTGAGGGTCGTGCGGGTGGCCTTCTCGATCGCCTTGAGCAGGTGACGCTCGCGCGGGGTGACGAAGGAGATCGCATCGCCGGAGCGCCCGGCGCGACCGGTCCGGCCGATGCGATGGACATAGGACTCGGTGTCGGTGGGGATGTCGTAGTTGACGACGTGGCTGATCCGCTCGACGTCGAGCCCACGGGCGGCGACATCCGTGGCGACGAGGATGTCGAGCTTGCCCGACTTGAGCTGGGAGACGGTCCGCTCCCGCTGCGCCTGCGCGACGTCACCGTTGATGGCGGCGGCGGAGAAGCCGCGCGCGCGCAGCTTCTCGGCGAGCGTCTCGGTCTCGTGCTTCGTCCGGACGAAGACGATCATCGCCTCGAAGTTCTCCACCTCGAGGATCCGGGTGAGGGCGTCGACCTTCTGCGGGTACGAGACGAAGAGGTGGCGCTGGGTGATGTCGGGCGCCGTGGCCGTCGTGCGCTCGACGGTGATCTCGAGCGCGTCGGTGAGGTACTTCTTCGAGATCCTTCGGATCTGCGCGGGCATCGTCGCGGAGAAGAGGGCGACGTGCTTGTCGTCGGGGGTCTCGGCGAGGATCGTCTCGACGTCCTCGGCGAAACCCATCTTGAGCATCTCGTCGGCCTCGTCGAGGACGAGGAAGCGCAGCTCCGACAGGTCGAGGGTGCCCTTGTCGAGGTGGTCCATGATGCGTCCCGGTGTCCCGACGACGACGTGCACCCCCCGGCGAAGGGCGCTCAGCTGCACCCCGTAGGCCTGTCCCCCGTAGACGGGCAGGACGCGGAGCCCGGGGATGCGCGCGGCGTACTTCTCGACGGCCTCGCAGACCTGGAGGGCGAGCTCGCGGGTGGGCGCGAGGACGAGCGCCTGGGGCTTCTTCTGCTTCGGGTCGAGCCGGCTGAGGATCGGCAGGGCGAAGGCCGCGGTCTTGCCGGTGCCGGTCTGGGCGAGGCCCACGACGTGGCGGCCCTCGAGGAGGGCGGGGATCGTCGCCGCCTGGATCGGGGAGGGTGACTCGTACCCGATGTCCTTGAGCGCCCGGACCACCCGGTCGTCGAGACCGAGATCGGCGAAGGACTGGTCGGGCTCTGGGGTCTCGCTGTCGGTGCTCACAGGACGACGGTAGTCGAGCGGCCGGGGTCAGCGCTCCAGGAGGAGGTCGACGGTGAGGTCGACGTGACCGAGGTGCTGGAAGAGCTCCTCGATGACGTGGAGCACGACGAAGCCCTGGGTGATGACCTCGGGCTCCCCCTCGGACCGCTCGACGGGGCCGCGCGGCACCTCGCCCGGCTCGTACGCGCCGAGGTCCTCGAGCCACCGGCGCCGTTGTGCGGCAACGATCTCCTCGAGCTGCGCGAGTGTCCCCGTCGCGGTGAACTCCGCGGCCCGGTCCCGGGTGATCGCCCGACCGGCGATGACCTCACCTCCCCAGTGCTCCATGACCCCGCAGCAGTGGGTGACGAGGCCGAAGACGCTGTTGGCGCCCTCGACCTCTGGCCGGCGGGAGAGCAGGTCCTCACCGCCGGTCTCCACGAGCTCGTCGGCCTTGGCGAGCAGCCGGACCAGCCCCGTGTCGACGTACCACTGGACGGTCGCCCGGTCGATCCCGTCCCCGCTCACGGCTCGTCGCTCCCTTCGTCCTCGCCGAAGCCCGCCACCGTCCCGGTGGCGAGGAGCTCGTCGAACTGGTCCTCGGTGAGGATCGGCCGGCCGAGCTCGCGCGCCTTGGCCTCCTTGGAGCCGGCGTTGTCCCCGACGACGACCCAGTCGGTCTTCTTGCTCACCGACCCGGAGGCCTTGCCGCCGCGCTCGAGGATCGCCTCCTTGGCGCTGTCGCGGGAGTAGCGCTCCAGGGAGCCGGTGACGACGACGGTCACCCCCTCGAGGGTCTGGGTCATCGACGGGTCGCGCTCGTCCTCCATCCGCACGCCGTCTGCGGCCCACTGGTCGACGATGCCGCGGTGCCAGTCGCTCCCTTCGCCGTCGAACCACTCGCGCACCGACGCGGCGATCGTCGGGCCCACCCCCTCGACGTCGGCGAGCGCGTCCTCGTCGGCCTCCCGGATCGCGGCCATCGAGCCGAAGTGCTGGGCCAGGGCCCGCGCCGCCGTCGGCCCGACGTGCCGGATCGAGAGGGCGACGAGCACCCGCCAGAGCGGCTGCTCCTTGGCCTGCTGCAGGTGAGCCACGAGCTTGGCGCCGTTGGCGGAGAGCACCCGGCCGTCGTGGACGGACTCCTCGGGGTCCGTCTTCTTCGCCGCGCGGGTGTAGAGCGGCACGGTGGCGACATCGGCGTCGGTCAGGCCGAAGAGCCCGCCCTCGTCGGTGAGCACCCCGGAGTCGAGGAGCGCGACGGCGCCCTCCCACCCGAGCGCCTCGATGTCGAAGGCCCCCCTCCCCGCGAGCGAGGAGAGCCGCTCGCGCAGCTGGCTGGGGCAGGTCCGGGCGTTGGGGCAGCGGATGTCCTTGTCGCCCTCCTTCTGCTGGCCGAGCTCGGTGCCGCAGGCCGGGCAGTGCGTCGGCATGACGAACTCGCGCTCGGTGCCGTCGCGGAGGTCGACGACCGGCCCGAGAATCTCGGGGATGACGTCGCCCGCCTTGCGCAGGACGACGGTGTCGCCGATGAGCACCCCCTTGCGCTTGACCTCGTGGCCGTTGTGGAGGGTCGCGAGCGAGACCGTGGACCCGGCGACGGTGACCGGCTCCATGACGCCGAAGGGGGTGACCCGCCCCGTGCGGCCGACGTTGACCTGGATGTCGAGCAACGTGGTGTTGACCTCCTCGGGCGGGTACTTCCACGCGATGGCCCACCGTGGCGCCCGGGAGGTCGTCCCGAGGCGGCGCTGGACGGCGATCTCGTCGACCTTGACCACGACGCCGTCGATCTCGTGGTCGTAGTCGTGCCGCTGCCCCTCGACCTCGGTGATGAAGTCGCGCACCTGCGTCATCGTGTCGAAGACCCGGTAGTGCGGCGAGGTCGGCAGCCCCCAGGCCTCCATGAGCTCGTAGGCATGGCTCTGGCTGTCGATGTCGAACCCCTCGCGCCGCCCTATTCCGTGGACGAGCATGTGCAGCGGGCGGCGGGCGGTGACCCGAGGGTCCTTCTGCCGCAAGGACCCCGCGGCCGAGTTGCGCGGGTTGGCGAAGGGGGCCTTGCCCGCCTCGACGAGGCCGGCGTTGAGCTCCGCGAAGTCCTCGAGCCGGAAGAAGACCTCACCCCGGACCTCGACGAGGTCGGGCACGGGATGGACGCTGTCGTCGAGCCGGGTGGGGATGCCCTCGACGGTGCGCACGTTCATCGTGATGTCCTCGCCCGTCCGGCCGTCGCCGCGCGTCAGCGCGCGGGTGAGCCGTCCCCCTTCGTAGAGGAGGTTGACGGCGAGACCATCGATCTTGAGCTCGCACAGGTAGTGGAATCCGCTGACCTCCTGCTCGACCCGCCGCGCCCAGTCGACGAGCTCGTCGGCGTCGAAGGCGTTGTCCAGGCTGAGCATCCGATCGAGGTGGTCGACCGCGGCGAAGTCCGTCGAGAAGACCGCTCCCCCCACCTGCTGGGTCGGCGACTCCGGCGTGCACAGCGACGGGTGCGCCTCCTCGAGCTCCTGCAACCGGCGGATGAGCCGGTCGTAGGCGGCATCGCTGATCGTCGGGGCGTCCTTGACGTGGTAGGCGAACTGGGCGGCGCTCGCCTGCTCGGCCAGGTCGGCCCACTCGTGTCGGGCGTCGTCGGGGATCTCGCTCACCCCACCATCCTGCCGCACGCCACCGACACTGCCCCTTCCCTCCGGTCGGGCGGTTGTGGAAGATGGGTCCACCGTCCCGGCAACCCAGGAGTACCCATGAGCAATCTGGCGAGCAACCTCGTCACCACGGCCCGCACCCACCCCGACACGGTGGCCATCAAGCTCGACGACGCGGAGCTGACCTGGCAGCAGCTGCACGGCCTCGCCGCGAAGGCGGCCGGCGCCCTGCGCGCCGCCGGTCTCCAGCCGGGTGACCGCGTCTCGCTTATCCTGCCCAACGTGCCGGCCTTCCCGGTCCTCTTCTACGGCACCCTCCTCGCCGGCGGCATCGTCGTGCCGATGAACCCCCTGCTCAAGGCCCAGGAGATCGAGTACTTCTACACCGACTCCGGGGCGACGTTCTCCTTCGTCTGGGGCGACTTCCTCGCCGAGGCGCAGGCGGGGGCGGAGGGCACCTCGACGCGGGTCATCGCCTCCGGTCCGGTCGGTCCGAGCGAGGAGGACCTGCCCTCCGG
Organism: Candidatus Janibacter merdipullorum; assembly: GCA_019116945.1. Taxonomy (GTDB): domain Bacteria; phylum Actinomycetota; class Actinomycetes; order Actinomycetales; family Dermatophilaceae; genus Janibacter; species Janibacter merdipullorum. Next base: position 4,444 of record DXAR01000024.1, read on the forward strand.
CGAGGCGCTCGCGACCCCCGTCGAGCGGGCCGGCGACGACACCGCGGTCATCCTCTACACCTCGGGCACCACGGGACGGCCGAAGGGAGCCGAGCTCACCCACGACAACCTCGACCTCAACGCCCAGCGGTCGGCCGAGGACATCATCGGGATCAGGACCGGCGACGTCATCATGGGCTGCCTGCCGCTCTTCCACGTCTTCGGCCTCACCTGCGGCCTCAACACGGCCGTGCGCCAGGGCGCGACCCTCACCCTCATCCCCCGCTTCGACCCGGGCAAGGCGCTCGAGGTCATCGAGCGCGACCGGGTGACGATCTTCGAGGGGGTGCCGACGATGTACGGCGCGATGCTCCACCACCCCGACGTCGGGAGCACGGACACGAGCAGCCTGCGCACGTGCGTCTCCGGTGGCTCCTCGCTGCCGGGCGAGACGCTCCGGGAGTTCGAGGAGACCTTCGGCGTCCAGCTCCTCGAGGGGTACGGGCTGTCCGAGACGTCGCCGGTCGCCTCCTTCAACATGCTCGACCAGCCGACGAAGCCGGGCACCATCGGCCGGGCCATCCCCGGCTGCGAGATGAAGCTCATCGGCGCCGACGGCCAGGACGTGGGTCCGGGCGAGGGCGTCGGGGAGATCGCCATCCGGGGCGACAACATCATGAAGGGCTACTGGAACAAGCCCGAGGAGACCGCTGCGGCCATCCCCGACGGCTGGTTCCGCACCGGTGACATCGCCAGCGTCGACGAGGACGGCTACTACACGATCGTCGACCGCAAGAAGGACCTCATCATCCGCGGCGGCATGAACATCTACCCCCGTGAGGTCGAGGAGGTGCTCTACACCCACCCGGACGTCCTAGAGTGCGCCGTCGTCGGCGTGCCGCACCCGGAGCTCGGTGAGGACGTCGGCGCGGCGGTCTCCCTTCGCGAGGGGGCCTCGGGCGATGTCGACGAGATCCGGCAGTACGTCAAGGACCGCATCGCCGCTTACAAGTACCCGCGCACCATCTGGACCCTCGACGAGCTGCCCAAGGGCCCGACGGGCAAGATCCTCAAGCGGGAGATCTCCGCCCCCGCCTGACCGGGCTCCTCAGCGGCCGACGGGTCATGGTCGCTCGCCCATTCGCAGAAGAAGCGCGACCTCGGGGTCGCGCTTCTTCTGCGAATGACGGCCTCTGGAAGCTCAGGACCCGGTGGCCCCTCGGTCCTCGAACCACGTCGTGGAGACCCCGCCGCGCTGCAGGTCGGGCTCGTCGAGCAGCGCGAGGTGCAGCGACCGGGTGGTGACGACCCCCTCGACAGTGAGCTCGTCGAGGGCCTGGGCCGCCCGGGCGAGGGCCTGCGGTCGGTCCCGGCCGTGGACGACGACCTTGGCGAGGAGGGAGTCGTAGAAGGGCGGGATGCTCCCCCCGGCGACGAAGCCCGAGTCGATCCGCACCCCCGGCCCGTTCGGCAGGTCGAAGCGGGTGATCTCCCCGGGCGAGGGGAAGAAGTCCTGGTCCGGGTCCTCGGCGTTGATCCTCATCTCGAGAGCGGTGCCGACGAGGCCGATCTCCTCCTGGGAGACCGACATCGGTTCACCCACGGCGATCCGCAGCTGCTCGGCGACGAGGTCGACTCCCGTGACCATCTCCGTGATGGGATGCTCCACCTGGATGCGGGTGTTCATCTCGATGAAGTAGCACCGGTCCCCCTCGACGAGGAACTCGACCGTCCCGGCGCCCCGGTAGCCCACCTCCCTCGTGAGCCGCACGGCCGCCGCCGTCATCTCCTCGCGCACGGCGTCGTCGATCCCGGACGCGGGAGCCTCCTCGAGCAGCTTCTGCCGGCGCCGCTGGACGGAGCAGTCCCGCTCGAAGAGGTGCACGACCCCGCCGTGGTCGTCGGCGAGCACCTGCACCTCGATGTGGCGGGCGTCGACGATCGCCTTCTCCAGGTAGACCGAGCCATCACCGAAGGCCGAGCTCGCCTCTGCCTGAGCGGTGCTCACCGCATCCTCGAGCTCGTCGGCGGCGCGGACGACGCGGATCCCGCGACCTCCCCCACCGGCGGCGGCCTTGACGAGCACGGGGAAGCCGAGGTCTTCGGCCACCGTCCGTGCCTCGGCCACGTCGTGGATGACGTCGGACCCCGGGACGACGGGCACGCCGGCACGCTCCGCGGTCGCCCGGGCCGTGGCCTTGTCCCCCATGGACTCGATGACATCGGCGCCCGGTCCGACGAAGACGAGTCCCGCCTCCGTCACCTTCCTGGCGAATTCCGTTCTCTCGGAGAGGAATCCGTATCCCGGGTGGACGGACCCGCAGCCCGAGTCGACCGCGGCCCGTACGACGGCGTCGACATCGAGATAGGACTTCGTCGCCGGCGAGGGACCGATGTGGACGGCATCGTCCGCGAGACGGACCCACAGCTGGTCCGCATCGGCGTCGGAGTGGACGGCGACGGCCTCCCACCCGAGGGTGTGGGCAGCGCGGATGACCCGGACGGCGATCTCCCCCCGGTTCGCGACGAGGACGCGTGGGGTCTCGCTCGACGTCATTCCAGGACCACGACGTCCTGGCCGACGGAGACCTCGGCCGAGTCCTCGACGAGGAACTCCTTGACGGTGCCGGACGCAGTCGCCTTGAGCTCGGTGAAGTTCTTCATCACCTCGATGAGCCCGATCGTCTGTCCCTCGGTGACCGCGTCACCCTCGGTGACGTACTCGTCCTTGTCAGGTGACGGTCGGCGGTAGAAGACGCCGGGCAGCGGGGACGGGATGGTGCTCATGTGGAGTCCTTTCCTACGAAGGGGGTGATGTCGGTCAGGCGAGGGCGGCGCGAATCCGGTCGAGCCGCGCGGTGCTGTCGGCCCGGGCCGTGAGCGCCTCGTCGATGTCGACCGACCGGAAGCGGATCGTGTCGCCGGTCTTGGCCTGGCCGAAGAGGTCCCGGTCGACGGAGATGACCGTCGCGATGGTGACGTAGCCACCTCCGGTCACGGCGTCACCGAGGAGGACGATGGGCTCGTCCCCGCCCGGCACCTGGACCGACCCGAGGGGGTAGCCGAGGTCGACGACATTCGCCGGGTCGCTGCCGGCACCGAAGGGCTGCTCGCGGTCGACGAAGTCGAGGGTCCCGCCCCGGAGTCGGTAGCCCACCCGGTCGGCGTCCTTGGTGATCTTCCACGGTGTCCCGAGGAAGGAGTCGAGCGCCTGCTCGGTCAGCCGGTAGGAGCACAGTCCGACGACCGCCCGCACCTCGATCTCCGAGGAGAACTGCGGCTGCAGGTCGGCGGGCACCCCGCCACCGGCGCGTCCACCCCCTTCGCCCAAGGGCAGGACGTCACCGTCGGCGAGGGTCCGGCCCTCGTGCCCACCGAGGCCGATGAGCGTGTACGTGGACCGGGAGCCGAGGTACTCCGGGACGGCGATGCCGCCGGACACGGCGACGTAGGGCCGGGCGCCGGACGCGATCATCCCGAAGGCGAGGACGTCGCCGGAGCGCACGGCGGTGCCGGTCCACATCGGGACGGGTTCGCCGTTGAGGGTCACGGCCGCGTCGCCGCCGGTGACCGCGATGACGCGGTCGTCGGTGAACTCCAGGGTCGGGCCGATGTACGTCGCCTCGAGGGCCGCGGCGCCCTCGTCGTTGCCGACGAGGAGGTTGGCGACCCGGAAGGAGAACTGGTCCATCGCGCCCGAGGGCGGCATGCCGATCGCGTAGCGGCCGGTGCGCCCCAGGTCCTGGACCGTGGTGGAGAGCCCACCGGAGAGAACCTTGACCTGTGCACTCATCGGTAGAGCACCTCCAGCAGTCGGTCGTTGACCCCTTGCGGGTCCGCGAGGAAGGCCGCGGGCGAGAACTCGACATCGTGCTGCCGGTAGCGGAAGGCGCCCGACTCCACCTGCGTCCGGGTCTCGTCGAACTCCGTCCGGTCGACGGCCCGGTAGCGCAGGATGTCCCCCGCCCGGGGGAAGACGATCGAGTGGTCGAAGTCGGGGTGGTCCTGGCGCACGTTGAGCACCGGCGTCGCCGACATCCCGTAGAGCTGGTAGCCACCGGCGCCCTGCACGGGGTAGACGACGGAGAAGGCGCCGCCGATGCCGAAGGCCCGTTCGGGGGTGAAGGTCCGCGGCCGCACGTACTTGGGCACCTGGACCTGTCGCTCCCGGGGCTCGAGCTGGTAGCAGAAGGGCAGTCCGGGGACGAATCCGAGCATCGTCACGATCCACGGGTTGCCCGCGAGGTGGTCGATGAAGGCCTGGACCGAGTCGAAGCCGTTGGTCCGGGCCCCGTACTCGAGGTCCGTGGACTCCGGGTCCTGGTGCCGGTCGCGGAAGCGCATGAGGGCCTCGTGCGTCCACGGGTCGTCGTAGAGCACGGGGACGTCGACGACCCGGGTCTGCAGGGTGAAGTCCTGCGGGACCTCCGAGAACTTCGACTCGAGCTCCTGGAGCAGGGCCATGAGGTCCGTCGGCGCGATGACGTCGGGGTCGAAACGCACGAGGTAGGAGGCATTGGAGGGACAGATGTCGACGATGCCGTCGAGCTGCCGTTCGGTCAGCTCCTGGGTGATGAGCATGGCCTTGATGTTGGCCTCCATGCTCATCTCCTCGGCGATCTCGACGAAGATGAACTCGTCGCCTCCGTACTCGTACCTCGCCGGGGGCAGGGCCACCGACTCGCTCATGAGACCTCCTCGTCGTCGTCCCGGAAGGACCGGATGGTCCACCCCATGCTCGTCATCCGCTCGACGACGGCGTGGGCATTGGCCTCGGCGCCGGGTCGGTCGGAGTGCAGGCAGATCGTGTCCGCGTGGATGCTCGTCTCCACGCCCGCGGCGGAGCGCACGGTCCCCTCGAGGATCCCGGCGACCTGGTCGGCGCACCACTGCGGATCGCGTCGCTGGTTCTTGGGGTCGATGATGATGTGCCCGTCGTCGGTGTACTCGAGGTCGGCGAAGGCCTCCGCGGCGACCCGGTGCCCGCGGTCGCGTTGGCGCTCGGCGCAGTGACCGGCCTCGAGGACGATGAAGAGGGAGTCGTCGAGGCCACCGACCGCGTCGGCGACGGCGTCCGCGGCATCGTCGTCCTTCATGAGGAGGCCGTAGAGGCTGCCGTGCGGCTTGACGTGCTGGAGGGGCACCCCGGCGAGGTCGGCGAGGGCGCGCAGCGCGCCGGTCTGGTAGAGCACCGCCTGGGCGGCTTCCTCCGGGGTGAAGGCCATGGCCCGGCGACCGAAGCCGGTGAGGTCCGGGAAGCCGGGGTGCGAACCGAGGCCGATGCCGTGCTCCCGGGCCAGGTCGATCGTCCGGGCCATCGTCCCCGGGTCACCCGCGTGCCACCCGCAGGCGACGTTGATCGAGGAGATGAGCGGCGCCAGCTCGGTGTCCGCGCCGAGCGCCCACCGCCCGAAGCTCTCCCCGCCGTCGGCGTTGAGGTCGATGGTGCGCGCGCTCATCGAGCCTCGATCCCGGCCGCGGCGGCCACGGCGCGACCGGCGAGGACACCGGCGAGGTGCCGTCGGTACTCCGGGGTCCCCGCGGGGTCCGAAGGGGGGTCCGTCCCCTCTCCCGCCGAGGCGGCGGCCGCGTGCAGCGCCCCCTCCTCGACGGCGCACCCGGCGAGGGCCGCCTCCGCGGCTCGGGCCCGCAGGGCCGTAGAGCCCATATTGGACAGGCCGATCCGGGCCTCGGCGACGGTGCCTCCGTCGAGCCGCACGGCGGCGGCGACGGCGACGATGGCCCAGGACTGGGCCACCTGGGTGAACTTCTCGTAGCGCATGCCCCACCCGGTGTGCTTGGGCACGCGGATGGCCGTGAGCACCTCGTCCTCCCCCAGCGCGGTGGTGAAGTAGTCCTCGAGGAAGTCCGCGACCGGGAGCACCCGCACGCCCGCCGGCCCGGCGATCTCCACCGACGCGTCGAGGGCGAGCAGGGCGGGAGCGATGTCCCCGGCGGGGTCGGCGTGGGCGAGGGCCCCGCCGACGGTGCCGCGGTAGCGGATCTGCGGGTCACCGATCGAGCCGGCGGCCTGCCCGAGTACGCCGGCGTGCTCGGCGACGAGCGGGTCGTGGGCCACCGCGTGGTGGGTGGCCATCGCCCCGACGACGATCTCGCCTCCGTCGTCACGGATCTCCCGCAGCTCGGGGACGAGGCGGAGGTCGACGAGGGTCTCGGGGTCGGCCATGCGGATCTTGAGGACCGGCAGCAGGGACTGCCCACCGCCGAGCACCTTGGCCTCGTCGCCGTGCTCGACGAGGGCCTGGACGGCGTCGGCGACGCTCGTGGGTGCGGCGTAGTCGAAGGCGACGGGTCTCATGCCGGGCTCCCTTCGTCGGTGGCCCCGCCTCGTGCGGCGGCCTCCTGGAGGGCGGTCCAGACCTTGAGCGGTGTGCACGGCATGGTGATGTCCTCGACCCCGAGCGGCCGCAGCGCGTCGAGGACGCCGTTGACGATCGCCGGGGGTGCGGCCGTCGTGCCGGTCTCCCCGACGGCCTTTACCCCCAGGGTGTTCGTCGTCGACGGGGTCACCGTCGTGTCGGTACGGAAGGGCAGGAGGTCGGAGGCCGCCGGGACGAGGTAGTCCGCGAGGGTGCCCGTCGTCAGCTGTCCGTCCTCGGTGTAGAGGATCTCCTCGTAGAGGGCCTGCGCGATGCCCTGGGCGAGCCCTCCATGGACCTGCCCGTCGACGATCATCGGGTTGACGACGACCCCGACGTCCTGGACGCAGACGTAGTCGCGCAGGTCCACCCGGCCGGTCTGCGTGTCCACCTCGACGGCGACGAGGTGGGTCCCGGTCGGGAAGGAGAAGTTCTCGGGGTCGAAGGTGCAGTCCGAGTCGAGGTTGGGCTCAATCCCGTCCGGCAGGTCGTGGGCCAGCCAGGTGCCCAGGGCGATCTCCCCGATGGTGATGCCGCTGTCCGTGCCCGCGACGGTGAAGCGCCCCCGCTCGAACTCGAGGTCGTCGACATTCGCCTCGAGCAGGTGGGCGGCGATCGGTCGGGCCTTGTCGACGACCTTGCGCGCCGCCCCGACGATAGCCATGCCGCCGACGACGAGCGAGCGGGAGCCGTAGGTGTCCATCCCCTTGTGGGAGGAGGCGGTGTCGCCCGTGATGAGGATGATGTCGTCGAAGGGGATGCCGAGCTCGTCGGAGACGATCTGGGCGAAGGCGGTGGCGTGCCCCTGGCCGTGCGGCGTCGTGCCGGCGACGACCTCGACCTTGCCCGTCGGCAGCATGCGGATGCTCGAGTGCTCCCATCCACCGGACCCGTAGTTGAGTCCGCCGAGGACCCGGCTGGGGGCCAGCCCGGAGAGCTCGACGAAGGTGGACACACCGATCCCGAGCTGCACCGGGTCGCCGGTCTCGCGGCGCCGCTGCTGCTCGGCCCGCAGCTCGTCGTAGCGGAACATCTCCAGGGCCCGGTCGGTCGCCTGGTCGTAGTCACCGGAGTCATAGGTGAGGCCGGCGGCGGTGGCGTAGGGGAACTCCTCGGCCCCGATCCAGTTGCGCCGGCGGACCTCGATGGGGTCGAGGTCCAGCTCGACGGCGAGCTCGTCCATCATCCGCTCGATGGCGAAGGTCGCCTCCGGCTTGCCCGCACCCCGGTAGGCATCGGTCATGACCTTGTGGGTGAAGACGTCGGTGCACCGGAAGCGGTAGGCGGGGACCTTGTAGATCCCGTTGAAGACGAACCCTCCGAGGAGGGGGATCCCCGCGGTGAGGATGCCGAGGTAGGCGCCCATGTCCGCGGTGAGGTCGACGTCGAGGGCAGTGATCGTGCCGTCGCGGCGCGCGGCGATCGTCATCTCCTGCACCTGGTCGCGGGCGTGGTGCGAGGACTGCATCGACTCGGTGCGGCTCTCCGTGTACTTGCACGGGACCTGGAGCCGGCGCGCGACGAGGAGGACGAGTGCCTCCTCGCGGGTGAACTGGAGTTTCCCGCCGAAGCCACCACCGACGTCCGGGGCGACGACCCGCAGCTCGTGCTCCTCGATCGGCTGCGTCATCGCCATGAGGATCCGCACGATGTGCGGGACCTGGGTCGCCGACCAGAGCGTCACCTGCTCGGTCGTCGGGTCGACGACGATCGACCGCGGCTCCATGTAGGCCGGGGTGATCCTGTTCTGCCGCAGCGTGCGTCGGACGACGACCTGGTCGGGGTCGGCCTCCGCGGCGCGGATCGCCTCCTCGGCGTCACCACCGGTGCCAAGGGTCACCGAGTCCAGCCCCCACGTGGCGCACACATTGGTCCCGAGCTCGGGGTGGACGAGGGGGGATCCCTCGGCGCGGGCGGCCAGCGGGTCGACGACGACCGGGAGCTCGTCGTAGTCCACGTCGATGAGCTCGAGGGCGTCGTCGGCGGCCTCCTTGGAGGTGGCCGCGACGACGGCCACGATGTCACCGACGTGCTTGACCGTGCCGACGCTCACGGGCAGGAGCTCCGGGGTGAGCATGTCCTCGCTCACCGTCCATGCCGTGGGCATCGCCCCCTGCTCGGGGAGGTCGCGACCGGTGAAGACGCCCACCACGCCCGGCGCCTGCCGCGCCTCGTCGGTGTCGAGCGTCGTGATCGTCGCGTGCGCGACGGGTGAGCGCAGGAGGGACAGGTGGACCATGCCCGGGAGGATGAGATTGTCCGTCCACCGGGTGCGACCGGTGAGCAGACGGCGGTCCTCCTTGCGGCGGCGGGGCCGGCCGATCTCGGGCGTCGTGTCGGTCGCCTCGTCGACGGTCGTCATCGTCCGGCCTCCTCACGCGTCGTCTCCGCGTAGGCCATGACTGCGTCGACGATGCCCTGGTAGCCGGTGCACCGGCACATGTTGCCCTTGATGCCCTCGCGCACCTCGTCCTCCGTGGGCGAGGGGTTCTCCCGCACGAGGCAGACGCTGCGCATGAGCATCCCCGGGGTGCAGTAGCCGCACTGCAGTCCGTGGTGCTCGTGGAAGGCCTGCTGCACGGGGTGCAGCTCACCGGTCGGGTCGGCGAGGCTGGCGACCGTCTCGACGGTGGCCCCGTCGGCCTGGACGGCGAGGACGGCGCACGACTTCACGCTGTCGCCGTCGAGCAGCACGGTGCACGCGCCGCAGTTGCTCGTGTCGCACCCGACGACCGTGCCGGTCTTGCCGAGGGTCTCGCGCAAGTGGTGCACGAGGAGAGTTCGGGGTGGGACCTCGTGGGTCTGGGTCATGCCGTCGACCGTGATGGTGACCTGCGCCATGTGCCTCATCCGCTCCGTTGAGAATGTCCTGACGTGGTCGAATGATCCTGTCCCAACTCGCTGCTCGTGACAAGGGTCACGGCCGCCCGAGTCGGGTGGCAGATGGGACGCGAGGTCCTGGTCGCGTTCCTTCTGCGACTGGGGCGGCCTCAGGCAGCAGCGAGGTCGGTCAGCGCCGAGGCGAGGTCACCGGTGGCCCGCAGGGTCGCCACCGCCGACGTAGGGGAGGTCCCCGCCAGTCCGCAGGCAGGGGTCACGACGAGGTCGCCGAGCGCCGACCGGTCCAGTCCGATCCGGTCCCAGGCGCCGACGAGACGGTCGCGGGCACTGCGCCAGTCGCCGGCTCCCGTGGTCGGGACGGCACCCGCCCACAGGACGACACCCGCGTCGACGGCCTCGGCCACGTGCTCCCATCGCGCCCCGTCGAGCAGGGAGGTGTCGAGGGACACCGCGTCCGCACCGCTCTCCCGCAGGAGCTGCACCGGCACGTCACCTGCGCAACAGTGCACCACGGTGGTCACGCCCTCGACCGCCTCGACGACGCCGCGCAGGCCGTCGCGCACCTCGCCGCGGTCGACCGAGCGCAGCCTCCCGTACCCCGACTGGGTCGGCAGCCGCCCCTCGAGTACCGCGGGCAGTCCGGGCTCGTCGACCTGCACGACGAGCGCGGCGCCGGGGACGAGTCGCCGGACGCCGGCGACGTGCTGGGCCAGCCCGTCGGCGAGCGCCTCGGCGATGTCGCGGCGGGCACCGGGGTCGGAGACGGCGCGCTCGCCCCGGGTCAGCTCGATGCTCGCGGCGAGCGTCCACGGGCCGGTGACCTGGAGCTTGAGCGGACCGGTCCAGCCGTCGTAGGCCTCGGCGAGCTCGTCGAGGTCCTCCCTGAGGAAGGCGCGGGCCCTCCCTTCGTCCCGGCCGGAGCGGTCGACGAAGCGCCACCCGTAGGGCTGGGTCTCGACGTGGAGGTCGGTGAGCAGCGCTGCGCCGCGGCCGATCATGTCGGCGCCGGCCCCGCGGGCCGGCAGCTCGGGCAGGTGCGGGATGCCCTCGCCGAGGAGGTCACGGAGGGTGACGACGGCTTCGCGCGGGCGCTCCCCCGGCCACGACCCGATGCCGGAGGCGAGGGTCATCGGCGAACCGCCGCGGCACGTCCGGCCCGGGCGATGGTGCCGGACCCCACGACCCGCGTCCCGTCGTAGAGGACGACCGACTGCCCGGGCGCGGCACCACGGACGGCGGTGTCGAGGTGCACGCGCAGGCGGACCCCTTCGGCCTGGTCCGTGAGCACCTCCGCGGTGGCCGGGGTCTCCTCGCCGTGCGCGCGGATCTGGGCACCGAGGCGGTGGCGGCCCGAGGCGGCCGGGCCGCACCACCGCACGTGGTCGGCCTCGATCTCATCCGCACCGAGGAGGTCCGCCGTGCCGATGAAGACCCGGTTGGACTCCGCCTCGACGCGCGTGACGTAGCGCGGCCGACCGTCGAGGCCCGACCGGTCGAGACCGAGCCCGCGACGCTGACCGACGGTGAAGCCGTAGGCGCCACGGTGCTCGCCGACGACCTCGCCGGAGCCCTCGTCGACGATCTCGCCCTCCTGCTCGCCGAGCCGCCCGGTGAGCCACCCCCGGGTGTCGCCGTCGGAGATGAAGCAGATGTCATGGCTGTCCGGCTTCTTGGCCACGGCGAATCCTCGCTCGGCCGCCTCGGCGCGGATGTCCGGCTTCGTCGTGTCGCCGAGGGGGAAGAAGGCGCGGGCCAGCTGGTCCTCGTCGAGCACGCCGAGGACATAGGACTGGTCCTTGGCCGGGTCGACGGCGCGGTGGAGCTCCCGCCCGTCGGGCCCGTCGACGATCTGCGCGTAGTGACCGGTCGCCACCGCGTCGAAGCCGAGCGCCAAGGCCTTGTCGAGGAGCGCGGCGAACTTGATCTTCTCGTTGCAGCGCAGGCAGGGGTTGGGGGTGCGGCCGGCCTCGTACTCCGCGACGAAGTCCTCGACGACATCCCGCTCGAAGGGGGTCGCCATGTCCCAGACGTAGAAGGGGATGCCGAGCCGGTCGGCGACGCGGCGGGCGTCCCCGGCGTCCTCGATCGTGCAGCAGCCGCGGGCGCCCTCGCGGAGGGTCTTGGCGTCCTTGGCGAGCGCGAGGTGCACACCGACGACGTCGTGACCGGCCTCGATCATCCGGGAGGCGGCGACCGCCGAGTCGACACCCCCGCTCATGGCGGCGACGACACGCATCAGGCTGCCCCGCTGGCCCGTCGGGCGCGGACGACCGCCTCGGGAAGGGCGGCGAGGGCGGCGTCGACGTCGGCCTCGGTCGAGGTCCAGCCGAAGGAGACGCGAAGGGAGCCGCGTGCCTCCTCCTCGGACCGCCCCATCGCGAGGACGACGTGCGAGGGCTGCGGGATGCCGGCCTGGCAGGCGGACCCGGTGGAGACGGCGACGTCGGCCGCGTCGAGGAGGTAGAGCATCGAGTCGCCCTCGCACCCCGGGATGGTGATGTGCGCATTGCCCGGCAGGCGCGTCGTCACGTCGCCGGGCTCCCAGCAGCCGGTGATGCGGATGTCGAGGTCGAGGTCCTGGGTGCCGGCGAGGAAGCGGTCGCGGAGGGCACCGAC
>DXAR01000139.1 GCA_019116945.1 Candidatus Janibacter merdipullorum
GACACCGTACGCCGCGCGGTCACGACCGCCCAGCAGCAGGCCCGCGAAGGGAGCATCACCCCCGAGGAGGTCGCGGCCACGGCCCTCGCCGCGCTGCCGACGCGGGCCTCGTCACTCACCCCGGTCCTCAATGCAACCGGCGTCGTGGTCCACACCAACATCGGCCGAGCACCCCTCTCCCCCAGCGCGATCGACGCCGTCGTCGACGCTGCCGGCTATGTCGACGTGGAGATGGACCTCGCGACAGGAGCTCGCAGCCGCCGGGGTGCCGGGGCGCTCTCGGCCCTGCTCGACGCCGTCCCCACTGCCGGAGGTGCCCTCGTGGTCAACAACGGCGCGGCCGCCCTCGTGCTCGCGACGACCGCCCTCGCCGCCGGCCGGGAGATCGTCATCTCCCGGGGGGAGATGATCGAGATCGGCGACGGCTTCCGCCTGACCGACCTCATCGCCTCGACCGGCGCCCGGCTGCGAGAGGTCGGGACGACCAACCGCACGCACGTGCGTGACTACCTCGAGGCGATCGGTCCCGAGACCGGCTGCATCCTCAAGGCGCACCCGAGCAACTTCCGGGTCGACGGCTTCGTCGCCTCGGTGGGGCTGGGGGACCTGCGCGACGTGCGTCGCCCGGACGGGTCGCACGTGCCGGTCGTCGCCGACATCGGCTCGGGGCTGCTGACCCCCGACCCGGTGCTCCCCGACGAGCCCGATGCGATGACCTGGCTGCGGGCCGGTGCCACGGTCGTCACGGCGAGCGGCGACAAGCTCCTCGGCGGGCCGCAGGCCGGCCTCGTCCTCGGTGACACCGAGGTGGTCGAGCGACTCCGCCGTCACCCGCTCGCCCGGGCCCTGCGCGTCGACAAGCTGACGCTCGCCGCGCTCGAGGCGACCCTGCGCGGGCCGGCCGCTCCGGTGACGGCCGCGCTGCACCTCACCGCCGATGAGCTGCGGCCCCGGGTGTCGGCGCTCGCCGCCTCGGTCGGTCGGGAGGTCGTGGCCGTCGAGGGCCGGGTCGGCGGGGGTGGCGCTCCCGGGGTGCCTCTGCCCGGCTGGGCCGTCGAGATCCCGGTCGAGGCCGTGGAGCGGCTGCGCCGGCCCCTCGGTGACGACCCCGTCGTCCTCGCCCGGGTCGACGACGGTCACGGGCTCGTCGACCTGCGGTGCATCCCTGCCGAGGAGGACGGGGCGGTCGAGTCGGCCCTCCGGGCAGCGTTGCGCGACAGCACATCCGGCACGGAGGCGCCAGCCACATGAGGCGTGTGCTCGCCACGGCCGGGCACGTCGACCACGGCAAGTCCACCCTCGTCCGCGCCCTCACCGGGCGCGACCCAGACCGCCTGCGCGAGGAGCGGGAGCGCGGCCTGACGATCCAGCTCGGCTACGCCTGGACCACCCTGCCCGGTGGCGCCGACGTCGCCTTCGTCGATGTCCCCGGCCACCAGCGCTTCGTCGGGACGATGCTCTCGGGGCTGGGACCCGCGCCCGCGGTCGTCTTCGTCGTCGCGGCCGACCAGGGGTGGCAGGCCCAGAGCAGCGAGCACCTCGCGGCGGTGCAGGCGCTCGGCATCACCGACGGGATCCTCGTCCTCACCCGCTGCGACCTGGCCGACGCCGGGCGAAGGGCGGCCGTCCGCGAGGAGGCATCGCGGCGGCTGGCGGAGGCGGGCCTCGTGGTGCCCGCGGTGGAGGCCTCCGCCGTCACCGGCACGGGGATGGCGGACGTGCGCACTGCGCTCGACGGCCTCGTCACCCGCATGGCGGAGGCCGATCCCGCTGCCCCGGTGCGGCTCTGGAGTGATCGCAGCTTTTCCGTCCCGGGCGCGGGTACGGTCGTCACGGGCACCCTCGGCGCGGGCACGGTCCGGGTCGACGACCGCCTCGCCCTCCTCGACCATGGTTCCCTCCGCGAGGTCACCGTCCGCGGCCTGCACAGCCAGGACGAGGCCCATGACGCGGTCGGGCCCGTTTCCCGGGTGGCGGTGAACCTGCGCCGGGTCGACGGCGTGGGGAGGACGGTGGCCCTGCTGACTCCGGGTGCCTTCGAGCTCGCCCCCGTCGTCGACGTCTCCCTCGTCCCCGTGGACGGGGACGATCCACGCCCGCTCGAGGAGGTGCGCGTGGAGGAGGCGACCCTGCACGTCGGGTCGGTGGACCTGCCCGTCCACGTGCGACCGCTCGGGCCGGGCCACGCTCGGCTGTCGTCCGGGACCGACCTCCCGTGGCGGGTGGGCGACCGGGCGATCCTGCGCGATCCCGGGAGCCGCCGGCTGTGGGCGCTCCGGGTCCTCGACGTCGATCCCCTGCCCCTCACCCGTCGTGGCGCCGCCCGGCGAAGGGGGGAAGCCCTCCGCTCCGCGGACGGTGCCGCGTCCGGGCTCGCGACCGCGCGACTGCGGTCGCGCTCGGCCGACCGCCGCGAGGCCCTCGCCCGACTCGGGCTCCCTGAGCCGGACGATGCTGCGCGAGAGGGCAACTGGTGCATCGACCGCGAGTCGATGGCCTCGTGGCGCGATCGGCTCGCCGCGGCAGTGGCCGACCGCCACGCCGCCGACCCGCTCAGCGCCGGCCTCCCGGTCGCGGAGGCGGCGCGGGCACTCCGCCTCCCCGAGCACCTCCCTGCAGTGCTCGGTCAGACGCTCGTGCCGACGCTCGCCGCCGGTGCCGGGTTCGTCGTCGGCGACGGCCGGGTCCGCGACCCCGGTGCGCGCGGCCTCGGTCCGGCCGAGGCGGGGGTGGCCGCCCTCGAGGAGAGGCTGCGGCAGTCCCCCTTCGTCGCACCGGAGCGGGGCGACCTCACCGACCTGGGCCTCGGGACCGCGGAGCTGGCTGCCGCCGAGCGGCTCGGTCGCGTGCTGCGGCTCCCCGACGACGTCGTCCTGCTGCCCGATGCCCCGGCCCGCGCGATGCGCGTGCTCGCGGGGCTGGAGCAGCCCTTCACCCTCAGCGCCGCGCGGTCGGCGCTCTGGACCACCCGACGGGTCGCGGTGCCCCTGCTGGAGCACACCGACTCCCGCGGCTGGACCCGACGCGTCGACGGCAACCTGCGCGAGGTCGTGCGCTGACGGTCAGGCGGCCGGCACCTCGACGGTCGTGCGCACCGGCACACCGTTGGTGAGGTTGTCGAGCACGGGGCAGTGCGTGGCGACGGCCTCCTCGAAGCGGCGGTAGTCGGCCTCGCTCTCCGGGCCGGAGAGGCGGACCCCGAGCTCGATGCCCTGGAAGCCGGGCCGCACGCCCTCGCCCGTGCCGAAGAACCCGGCGAGGTCGATGTCGCCGGTGAGGTCGACGTCGACGCCGTCCAGCGAGAGGCCGAGCTTCTCCGCCCAGACCTGGTAGCTGATGACGGTGCAGGAGGCGAGCGCGGCGAGGAGGTGCTCGATGGGGTTGGCGCCCTTGTCGGTGCCGCCGAGGGCGGCGGGCTCGTCGATGGTGAACTCGTGCTTGCCGGCGGTGATGCCGACCTCGGTGGCGGTTCCCCGGACGAGGGACCCTCCGACGGCGGTGGTCAGCTGGGTGCTCGTGGTCGCGGTCTGCGTCATGACATGGCTCCTTCGTCAGGGCTCTGGTGAACCCGCGCTTGACGCGGCCGGTCGGCGCGCGTCCCGGTCCTCACCCGGGGCACCCCACCGAGGGTGGAGGGTTGCCGCCCAGCCAGCCGGGGCTTCGCGCTGGGACTCATGACCTAGTCATAAGCAATCATGCGAAGATTCATAATGTCCAGTTATGGATCAGGGAGGCCCGTCATCCGGACGACCGGGCAGGTCGACGGTGAAGAACGGCAGGAAGAGCTGCGCGAGCGGTCCGATGGCGATCGCGTAGAGCGCGGTGCCGAGACCGACTGTGCCCCCGAGGAGCCAGCCGACGATCACCACCGTGACCTCGATCCCCGTGCGCACGAGGCGGATCGAGCGCCCGGTGACCCTGGCCAGACCGGTCATGAGGCCGTCGCGCGGGCCGGGGCCGAACTGCGAGCCGATGTACATGCCGGTCGCGACACCGTTGAGGGCGACGCCGCCGAGGAGCAGGGCGAGCCGCCAGCCGAGGTGGTCCGGCGCGTCGAGGACGGACAGCACGAGGTCCGCGGAGGGTCCGATGAGCAGCGCATTGCCGATCGTGCCGAGACCGGGCTTCTGCCGCAGGGGGATCCACGGCAGGAGGACGAGGAGGGAGACGCCGATGACGATCGTGCCGAAGCTCAGCGGGATGTGGCGCGACACACCGACGTGGAGGACATCCCACGGGATGACGCCGAGGGTCGCCCGCAGCACCATCGCCATCGACGCGCCGTAGAGGAAGAGGCCGAGGAGCAGGAGCGG
>DXAR01000140.1 GCA_019116945.1 Candidatus Janibacter merdipullorum
ACCGTGGCGAGGTGGTCGAGCAGGTCTTCGCCAGCCGTCGCGGCATGGTCCCCGGTCGCTGACAGGGCCTGGGAGAGTGCCGTGATCGCCTCGGGGCGAGGGTGCGAAGGGGGCATGGTCCGGCCAGCCTAACGAGGGGCCGCCGGGCTCGCGCCCGTCCCGTCCACAGGTCGGGGCGGGGAGGTCCGCACGACCCCGGCGTGGGGAGGCGGTGTGAGCCACGTCATGGGGTCTAGGCTCGGACCGCGGACACTGCCGTCCCCCTGACCCCGAGAGAATGCAGAACGGACGCCCCCACCCATGGCCCAGCTGACTGCCCACTCCGCCACCGCGCCGGGAGACCCCGCGGCGATCGCCGAGGCCGCCACCGCGGCCGGGGTCGCCCCGAGCTTCGTCGACCGGTACCTGCGCCACGGGGACGTGGCCGAGCTGCGGGGACGAGGCGCCGAGGCCCTCGTCGCGCTCGCCGTGACCCACCGCGAGGTCGCGGCCACGCGAGCTCCTGACGAGACGGTCGTCCGGGCCGTCGACGGCGTCCTCCACGTCGTCACGACCGACCGCCCCTTCCTCGTGGACTCCCTCCTCGGTGAGCTCTCGAGCCAGGGGATCGGTGTCTCCCTCCTGCTCCACCCCCTCTTCGTCGTGCGTCGTGACGAGGACGGCACGCTCGTCGAGGTGCTCGACACCGACCCGCGGCAGGAGCGGACGGTGGAGGGGACCCTCGAGGAGTCCTGGATCCGGATCGAGCTGGCCGACCGGTGCGACCTCGCGCTCCTCGAGGACCGGGTGAGCGAGGTCGTCGACGCCGTCGCCGTGGCCGTCGCCGACTGGGAGCCCATGGTCACCGCCACGCTGTCGACGGCGACGGCCCTCGACGAGGGGCGCGGGCCGGGGTCGTCCGCGTCGCAGACCGCCGCGGCGGAGTTCCTCCGCTGGCTCGTCGACGACCACTTCACCTTCATCGGGGTCCGCGACCACGTCGTCGAGACCACGGGTGGGTCCACGACCGTGACCGCCGTGGCGGGGTCGGGGCTCGGCATGCTCCGCGACGACTCCACCGCCGAGGCGATCACCCCGCTCGGGTGGGGGCCCGGGGAGTCGGAGGCATCCGGGACCTGCCTCTCGATCGGTGAGTCCCACGCCGTCCTGCCGGTGCACCGCGTCGCCCACCCGGACCTCATCGCCGTGCGCTTCACCGACGACGAGGGGCGGCTCCTCGAGCGGCGCTTCGCGGGGCTCTTCGCCTCCTCGGCCTACACGAGCTCGGTGCTGAGCATCCCGCTCATCAAGGACAAGGTCGAGACCGTCCTCGCCGAGCTGGGCTGGACCCGGGCGAGCCACTCGGGCGGGTTCGCGCTGCGACTCTTCGAGACCTTCCCGCGCGACGAGCTCTTCCAGGCGCCCGTCGAGCACCTGAGCAGGGTGGCCACGGGCATCCAGCAGATGGTCCACCGGATGCGCACCGCGACCTTCCTCCGGCTCGACTCCGGTGGGCAGTTCGTCACGGCGATGATCTACCTCCCCCGCGACCGCTACACGACCGCCGTGCGCCACCGCGTCGAGGAGCGACTGCGCGAGGCCACGGGAGCCGACGAGGTGAGCTTCACCGCCCATGTCTCCGAGGAGCCGATGGCCCGGCTCTACTACATCCTCCGGGGAGGGGCTGGCGTCCACCTCCCGGAGGGGGAGGAGCGTGAGGCCCTCGACACGGGGATCGGCGAGGCCGCGCTGACGTGGGAGGAGCGCCTCGAGCGGACCGCCGACGAGCGGCTCGGCCACGAGGCGGCCAGCGAGCTCCTCGCCCCCTGGCGGGGTGGCTTCCCCGTCGACTACGAGGACGACTTCGACGCGGCCCAGGCCGTGGCCGACCTGAAGAACCTCGTCCTCCTCGGGGAGGGGACTCCCTTCGCTTGCGCCCTCTACGACCCGCGGCGCGGCCACGGTGGCGGCGAGGACCCGCGGATCCGCCGCTTCAAGCTCTTCAGCATCGAGGAGCTCATCCTCGACGACCTCATGCCGATCTTCCGCGACCTCGGCGTCCAGGTCATCGAGGAGGAGCCCTACACGCTCACCCGGGCCGACGGGGTGCGCATCGGCATCTACGACTTCGCCCTCCGCGTCGACGACCCGCAGCGGTGGGAGGCCCACAGCCACGAGGACCTGCGTGAGCTCGTCGAGTCGACCGTCGCCGCGGTCCTCTCGCGGCGCACCGAGTCGGACGGCTTCAACGCCCTCGTCATCCGGGCCGGCCTCACCTGGCGTCAGGTCGGCCTGCTGCGCGCCATGGGTCGCTACCTCCTCCAGACCGGAGGGTCGTGGGGCCAGCGCACCCTCGAGACCGCGCTCGTGGAGCACCAGGAGGTGGCCAAGGACATCGTCGAGCTCTTCGAGACGCGGTTCGACCCGGAGCGCTTCGACGGTCTCGCCGACGAGGCCCGTGAGGCAGCCGAGGCCGAGGTCCTCGGGCGCATCGACGATGCCCTCGAGGAGGTCTCCTCCCTAGAGCACGACCGGGTCATCCGCTCCTTCGTCGGGGTGGTGCGGGCCGTCCTGCGGACGAGCTACTACGTCGTCGACCGGGAGGGCGCGTCGCTGCCGCGGATGTCCTTCAAGCTCGAGCCGGCGCGGGTCCCCGACATGCCCAAGCCCCACCCCGCCTTCGAGATCTGGGTCCACAGCCCCGAGGTCGAGGGCGTCCACCTCCGCTTCGGTGCCGTGGCGCGCGGCGGCCTGCGGTGGAGCGACCGCCGCGATGACTTCCGCACCGAGGTCCTCGGCCTCGTCAAGGCGCAGATGGTCAAGAACGCCGTCATCGTGCCCACCGGCAGCAAGGGCGGCTTCTACGGCAAGCGGCTGCCCGACCCGGCGGTGGACCGGGAAGCCTGGATGGAGGCCGGGCGGTCCGCGTACCGCGGCTTCATCTCCGGTCTCCTCGATGTCACCGACAACCGCGTCGGCGGCGACATCGTCCCGCCCGAGCGCGTCGTCCGCCACGACGGCGACGACTCCTACCTCGTCGTCGCCGCGGACAAGGGCACCGCGACCTTCTCCGACCTCGCCAACTCCATCTCCCGCGAGTACGGCTTCTGGCTCGACGACGCCTTCGCCTCCGGTGGGTCCATCGGCTACGACCACAAGGGCATGGGCATCACCGCGCGTGGCGCGTGGGAGTCGGTCAAGCGCCACTTCCGGGAGCTCGGGCACGACACGCAGACCGAGGACTTCACCGTCGTCGGCATCGGCGACATGAGCGGTGACGTCTTCGGCAACGGCATGCTCCTCTCCGAGCACATCCGGCTCGTCGCGGCCTTCAACCACCTGCACGTCTTCATCGACCCCGAGCCCGATGCCGCGGCCTCCCACGCCGAGCGTCAGCGCCTCTTCGACCTGCCCCGCAGCACCTGGGACGACTACGACCGCTCCCTCATCAGCGACGGGGGCGGGGTGTGGCCGCGCAGCGCCAAGTCGATCCCCGTCAGCGAGCAGGCGGCCCGCGCGCTGGGGCTCGACGGGGCGACGTCGATGACCCCCAACGAGCTCATCCACCAGGTGCTGCAGGCACCGGTGGACCTCGTGTGGAACGGCGGGATCGGGACCTACATCCGCTCCGAGGACGAGTCCGACGCGGCCGTGGGCGACCGCGCCAACGACGCGATCCGGGTCACCGGGTCGATGCTCCGGGCGCGGGTCGTCGGTGAGGGCGGCAACCTCGGCGCGACCCAGCGCGGTCGCATCGAGGCAGCCGCGGCGGGGGTGCGGATCAACACCGACGCCGTCGATAACTCCGCGGGTGTCGACACCTCGGACCGCGAGGTCAACATCAAGATCCTCCTCGGCGAGGCCAAGCGCCGTGGTGCCCTCGACGAGGACGCGCGGGTCGAGCTCCTCGCGTCGATGACCGACGAGGTTGCCGACCAGGTGCTCCGCGACAACTACGAGCAGAACGTCCTCCTCGGCAATGCGCGTGCCCAGGGAGGCGCCATGATGCGCGTCCACGAGCGCCTCATGCAGACCCTCACCGAGCGGGGCGACCTCGACCGCGAGCTGGAGTTCCTCCCTTCGTCGGCGACGGTCAAGGAGCGGGTCGAGGCCGGCGAGGGGCTCTCCTCGCCGGAGCTCTCGGTGCTCCTCGCCTACTCCAAGCTGGCCCTCAAGGCCGACCTCCTCGAGTCAGACCTGCCGGACGACCCCGCCACCGAGCGGCAGCTGCGGGAGTACTTCCCCGAGCCCCTGCGCGAGCGCTTCGCCGACGACCTGGCCGGGCACCCCCTGCGCCGGGAGATCATCACGACGGCCGTGGCCAACGACCTCGTCAACCGGGGCGGTGTCACCTTCGTCCAGCGGGCGGTCGAGGAGACGAGCGCGACGTCGGTGCAGGTGGCCCGGGCCTTCCTCGTCAGCCGGGAGGTCTTCGGTCTCGACGACTTCGTCGCGAGGGTCGAGGCCCTCGACAACGTCGTCCCCACCCAGGTGCAGACCCGCCTCTACCTCGAGCTGCGGCGCCTCATGGACCGGTCCGTCCGCTGGTTCCTCGCCGCGCGTCCGGGTCGTCTGCAGGTCGGCGAGGAGATCGAGCGCTTCGCCGGGCCCGTCGCGGAGCTCACGGCGAGGGTTCCCGACCTGCTCCGCGGGTCCCAGTCGGAGCGGTGGGAGCGCAAGACGCAGGAGCTCGTCGACGACGGTGTGCCGAGCGAGCTGGCCCGGCACGCCGCCTCCCTGCTCGACCTCTTCTCGCTGCTCGACATCGTCGACATGAGCCACGCCAGCGGGCACCACCCGCAGGAGGTCGCCGAGACCTACTTCATGCTCTCGGACTCCTTCGGCGTCGACGAGCTCCTCATCCTCGTCACGCGCCTGCCGCGCGGTGAGGAGTGGGACTCGCTCGCCCGGGGGGCGCTGCGCGACGACCTCTACGCGACGCTGCAGACCCTCACCAGCTCGGTCCTCGAGCGGGAGGGGGAGGGCCCGGAGGAGCGGGTCGCGGCATGGACCCGAGAGCACGACGAGTCGATCGCGCGGGTGAGCACCCAGCTCGCCGGGATCCGGCAGCTGCCGGCTCCGGGGCTGGCCGCGCTCTCGGTGGCGCTGCGCACCCTTCGGTCGGTCACGCGATGACCTACCCCTAGGATCACGGCGTGCGGACACTGGCGGACTTCCTCAGGGTCACCCCGGACCTCGTGCCGGCCGACACCGAGTGGCTTCACCTGCTCGTCGAGGACTGGCATCTCCTGGCGGACCTCGCCTTCAGCGACCTCGTCCTGTGGGTGGCGCACGAAGGGGGCTGGGTCGCGGCCGCGCACACCCGGCCGATGACCGGTCCGATGGTCTTCGTCGAGGAGGTCGTCGGCCAGGAGGCGAGCACCATCTTCGGCGACCTCGTGACGCGGGCGG
Organism: Candidatus Janibacter merdipullorum; assembly: GCA_019116945.1. Taxonomy (GTDB): domain Bacteria; phylum Actinomycetota; class Actinomycetes; order Actinomycetales; family Dermatophilaceae; genus Janibacter; species Janibacter merdipullorum. The sequence continues at coordinate 5,392 of DXAR01000140.1, forward strand.
CGACCGAGGGGCAGTCGGAGCACGTCCGTGAGCGGGGTCAGGACCAGATCCACGAGCGGGCCCGCCCGGTGCGTCGCGCCGGCCGGACGATCGGCATCCTCAGCATCCACGACCTCCTCGACAGCGGGCGCCCGCACACCCGCCTCGAGGAGGCGTACGGGGAGATGGGGGACGAGCTCTTCGTCATGGTCGCCGAGGGGAGCTGGCCGACACCGAGCTCGCCGAGCGGGGCGCGCCGAGGGGCGCCGCGCGTGGGGGACGGGGTCATGCGGCTGAGCCAGTCCGGTGCGGTCGAGTACGCCTCGCCCAATGCCCTCAGCGCCATCCGCCAGCTCGGTCACCAGGGCGCCGTCGAGGGAGAGGTGCTCGTCCAGGTCTTCAGCGGGCTGACCGGTCAGTCCGGGCACGTCGACGAGGGACTGGCCCTCGTGGCCATGGGACGCGCCGCGTGGCGCTCCGACATCACGGCCAACGGCGCGGCCCTCGCGGTGCGCGCGGTGCCGCTCGTGCACGGACGCGACCGGCACGGGGCCATCGTCCTCGTCCGGGATGTCTCGGAGCTGCGCCGTCGCGGGACGGAGCTCATGACGAAGGACCAGACCATCCGGGAGATCCACCACCGGGTGAAGAACAACCTCCAGACGGTGGCGGCGCTCCTGCGCATGCAGTCCCGGCGCGTGCCCGACGAGTCCGCCCAGGTCGCGCTCAACGAGGCCGTGCGGAGGGTCGGTGTCATCGCGCTCGTCTACGAGGCGTTGAGCACGGGATTCGCCGAGACGCTGGACTTCGACGACGTCGCCGTCCGGGGGCTGCGGGCCGTGGTCGAGGTGGCCCGCACGAGCGGGGCCATCGACTCGAGCTTTACCGGGTCCTTCGGGATGATGCGGGCCGAGGACGCGACCGCCCTGGGGCTCATCCTCTCGGAGCTCATCCAGAACGCCATCGAGCACGGGGTGCCGGATGGTGGTCGCGTGCAGGTGGACGCCCAGCGTGTCGACGAAGGGGGAACGGAGATCCTCCGGGTCACGGTCGTCGACGACGGGGCCGGACTCCCTCGGGGGTTCCGGCCGAGCCGTGCGGGGCTCGGCACCCGGATCATCACCTCGATGGTCCAGGACCTCGGCGGCCAGATCCGCTGGGACGACGTCGAGCCGCGGGGGACCCGGGTGCGCTTCAGCGCCCGACTGCACAAGCTCGACGGCTGACGGTCCCGGACACGACGAAGCCGCCCCCGAGCCCGGCTCGGAGACGGCGGTCAGCAGGTGCGGTGGCTCAGCCGGCGCGGCGGGCGCGGGCCTTGCGCCGCTTGAGGGCGCGACGCTCGTCCTCGGAGAGCCCACCCCACACGCCGGCGTCCTGACCGGACTCGATGGCCCACTTGAGGCAGGTGTCGACGACCTCGCAGCGACGGCACACCTTCTTGGCCTCCTCGATCTGCGCGATCGCGGGGCCGGTGTTGCCGATGGGGAAGAAGAGTTCTGGATCTTCGTCCAGACAGGCTGCGCGGTCGCGCCAATCCATGGGGGATGTGCTCCTTGTGTCGGGGGCAGGTCGTCGGTGGCCTGGGTGAGGTGCCATGGGGGAACGGTCGGTCGGACCAAAAATATTTCAACCAGTCAGGCACGCAAGGACCCACGATAGCGCGTGTACCACCGGTGTAGTCGAGGCTTACCTCAGGATGATGTCACGTGGGGTGCGTCACCTACGCTGCTGGCGTGACCACGCCCCACCACTCCTTCGCCCCGTCCACGCCGCCCCGAGCGGCCGCAGTCGTGTGCTTCGTCGAGGCCGTGCTCCTGCTCGTCACGGCCGGGATGTACGGGATGGAGCTGGCCGCGGGCGAGGCCTTCGACGCGAGCACCGCCTCGATGTCCCTCGTCGTCTCGTTGATCTTCGCGATCCTCCTCGCGGTCCTCGGGATGTCGTGGTCCAAGGGCAGCGAGTGGCCGCGGACGCCCACGATCGTGTGGAACGCCCTGCTCCTGCCGGCCGCGTGGACTCTCGGGACCTCGACCGGCCTCTGGTTCGGTCTGGGGCTCGGCGCGCTCGCCCTCGTCGGCATCGCCGCCGCGGTGCTGTCCCCGGCGCACTTCGACGACCGGGCGCTCTGACATGGGCTACGACGTCGTCGAGGCCGACATCGCCGCGCTCCGCGCTGCGCTCGAGTCGGGTGAGGCGACGAGCGAGGGCCTCGTCGTGGCCTACCTCGAGCGGATCGCGGCCTTCGACGTCGAGGGGCCGGGACTGAACTCGCTCGTGGTCATGAACCCGCGGGCGCTCGCGGACGCACGGGCCTCGGACGGGCGGCGGCGCGAAGGGCGGGTCCGCGGCCCTCTCGACGGCATCCCGTACACCGCCAAGGACTCCTACCTCGCGACGGGCCTCACCTGTGCGAGTGGTTCTCCTGCCTTCGCCGACCTCGTCGCCCAGCGTGATGCCTTCACCATCGAGCGGCTGCGCGCGGCCGGCGCGGTCCTCATCGGGCTGACGAACATGCCGCCCATGGCCAACGGCGGCATGCAGCGGGGTGTCTACGGCCGGGCGGAGAGCCCCTACAACGGGGACTACCTCACCTCGGCCTTCGCCTCCGGGTCGTCCAACGGCTCGGGGACCGCGACCGCGGCGAGCTTCGCGGCCTTCGGCCTGGGCGAGGAGACGTGGTCCTCGGGGAGGGCGCCGGCGAGCAACAACGCGCTGTGCGCCTACACCCCGTCGCGGGGCGTCATCTCGGTCCGCGGCAACTGGCCCCTCGTCCCGTCGATGGACGTCGTCGTCCCCCACACCCGGACGATGGCCGACCTCCTCGAGGTGCTCGACGTCATCGTCGCTGAGGACCCCGACACGACGGGCGACCTGTGGCGGACCCAGCCGTGGGTCGAGATCCCGCCGGTGGTGAGGACCCGTCCGGACTCCTACCCGGCCCTGCTCACGGGGGACGGGTCCCCCCTTCGCGGGCTGCGGCTGGGGGTGCCGCGCATGTACCTCGGAACGGACGAGCAGGCGGGCACGGGGACCGGATTCGGTGGACCCACCGGGGAGCGCATCCGCCCGCGCCCCAGCTCGCTGGAGCTCTTCGCCGCGGCACGCGCGGACCTCGAGGCGGCGGGCGCGGTGGTCATCGAGACCGACTTCCCCGTCGTGACGAACTACGACGGGGACCGTGCCGGTGCGCCGACGGTCGCCACGCGGGGACTCCTGCCCGAGGGCTACCTCGAGGAGGAGATCTGGGAGCAGTCGATGTGGGGCTGGGAGACCTTCCTCCGCGCCAACGGCGACCCCCGGCTGAACCGCCTCGCCGACGTGGACGGGGCGCTGATCTTCCCGCACCCCGAGGGGGCGCTCCCGGACCGGTACGGCGACCTCGACTTCGACCTGGCGCAGTACGTGACCCGGGCACGCGAGGCGGGTGTCGTCGAGGACGTCACGGCCCTGCCGCATCTCGAAGGGGGCCTGCGCGGCCTCGAGGAGACCCGTCGCGTCGACCTCGAGGAGTGGATGGACGGGCTGGCCCTGGACGCCGTGATCTTCCCCGCGGTGGCCGATGTCGGCCCGGCCGATGCGGACGTCGACGAGGAGTCGGCGGAGCTCGCCTGGCGCAACGGCGTGTGGGTCGCCAACGGCAACCTCGTGCCACGTCACCTGGGCATCCCGACCGTCACCGTGCCGATGGGCACCATGGCCGACATCGGCATGCCCGTCGGGCTGACCTTCGCCGGACGAGGCTGGGACGACACCCGGCTCCTGCGGATGGCGGCGGCCTTCGAGGCGACGGGCTCGCGACGGACGCCCCCGCCGCGGGCGCCGCGACTGTCCTGACCCCGGTCACCCTCCTCCCGCGGCATCGCAGCGGGCGACCTGCATCTCCGCGGCCCGCCCGTCGGTGATGAGGTAGCCCCGGCCGGGGAGCCGTGGAAGGGGCGGCACCCGCAGGCCGAGGGCGTCGCCATCGCTGCGGCTCGTCGGCTGCAGGAGAACGCCGGTGCGTCCGCGAGCGACCTCGGCCACGAGCCCGCGGACCGCGGTGGCCGCGCGCTGCGTGGAGGTCGCGGCCATGACGAGGCCCCGGTCGACGTCGAGACGACGGAGGATCTCCCGGAGGACATCCGCGACGGGGGCCTCCTCGAGGCGGTCGAGGTCGTCGGCGACGACGGCGAGGTCCGGGTGCAGGCGGCGCAGGGCGATGAGTCCGTCGCGGTCCTCCGGGTCGACGCGCGGGCAGTCCGCCAGCTCCGCGTGATCGGCGAGGTCGTCGCCGATGACCGCGAGGGGGTGCCCGGCCGCGTGGGCCTGACGGGCCATCGTCACGAGGGTCGTCGTCCGGCCGCTGCGCGGTGGACCGCAGACGAGAGCGCGACGCGCGCCGGAGGTCCGCCAGGCCACCGGTGCGCGTCCCTCCCCACCGATGCCGACGGGGAGGGCCCCCGGGTCGGGCGGGGGCAGGTCGAGGACCGCGGTGGTCTCGGGCAGCGGTTCGACGACCCACGGGCGGGGTCCCGGGCGGGTTGCGTCTCCGGGCGGCCCGGGGAGGGCGATCTGGAGGAGCTCACCTCCCGGCTGGCGTCGGGCTCGACCGGGCACGGCTCGGGTGGCCGTCTGGGCCTGCGTCAGGCCGGCGAGGGCGGCATCGCCGCGGTCGGGCAGGTGGAGGACGAGCCGGGTTCCCATGAGCGAGGAGATCCGTCCGGAGAACATCTCCCGGCCCCCGGCGACGAGGGCGCGCAGACCGGCGGCCGTGCCGTCGCGCAGGAGGGTCTCGAGGATGTCCGCGGTCTCGCCGAGGTCGGCGCCTCCGCGGGGCTGGGTGATCCTGCTCCACCCATCGAGGGCGAGGAGGAGGTGAGGGGGTGGGGTGTCGGCGGTGGGCTCCGCCTCGTGCGCAGACCACCACGAGTCGAGGGTCGGGTGACCGCTGGCGCGGAGGAGTCGCCGTCGCTCGGCGATGTCCTCGGCGAGCCGGTCGAGGAAGCGGCTCGTCACCGGGAGGTCCTCGCCGTCGACGACGCTGCCGACGTGGGGGATGTCGGCGAGTGCGGCGAGGGAGGCCGATCCGTCGCCGATGACCTGGACCTGGAGGCGGTCCGGGCCCCAGGCGCGGGAGGCGGCCGTGACGATGCCGGCGATGGTCGTCGTGCGACCGGTGCCGGGGCCGCCGACGACCATCCAGTGCCCTCCGGCGGGTGACCAGCCCAGGGTCTCCTGGAGCTGGTGCTCCGGCCGGTCGACGACGGCGAAGGGAGCCACCGGCCCACCGGCGTCCGGCGCCGGCATGGCTTGCACCTCGGCGGCCGTGATCGTCTCCGCGAGCGGCGGCAACCAGGGACGGTGCGGTGGCGCGATGCCGATTCTGGCCGCTGCGGTGGTGATCGTCGCCGTGAGCCGTTGCAGGTCGGTGGGCCCCGAGGGGGTCACGGCCGTCGGGTCCACCGGCCACGGATCCCCGGGGGAGCGGACGAGCACCCGGTCAGTGGCGGAGCCGGCGTGCCCGGCGATGCGACCGGTCTGGAAGGCCTGGGCGGGGGATCCGCCCGTGCGGGCGAGGGCCCGACCGGGTGCCTCCTCGGGGAGGTCGACGGCGTCGGGCGTCCCCAGGACGTCGTCGCTGTCGATGCGGTCGCGGACCCGCAGGGCGATGCGCAGGTTGACGTTGGCCCGGATGTCGGCCGAGACGATCCCGCCGGGGCGTTGGGTGGCGAGGACGAGGTGCACCCCGAGCGAGCGTCCGACGGCCGCGATCCGCATGAGGTGGGCGAGTGCCTCCGGCTGCTCCTCGGCGAGCATGCGGAACTCGTCGATGATGATCATGAGCCGCGGTAGCGGCTCACCCCGGTGGTCGTCGATGTCCTTGGCCCCCGACCGGGCGAGGATGCGCTCCCGTCGGGTCAGCTCGGCGTCGAGGCTCGTCAGGGCCCGCTCCGCCTGCTCGGGGTCGAGGTCGGTGAGCAGACCGACGGTGTGCGGCAGGCGCGCGCAGTCGGCGAAGGCGGCGCCTCCCTTGTAGTCGACGAGGACGAAGGTCATCTCGTCCGGGGAGAGCCGGGCCGCGAGCGAGGCCACCCAGCTCTGGAGGAGCTCGGACTTGCCGGACCCGGTCGTGCCCGCGACGAGGGCGTGGGGCCCGTCGCGCCGCAGGTCGATGCGGTGCTCCCCGTCGGTCCCTGCGCCGACGACGACGTCGAGGTCGACGGGGCCACCGGAGGCGGGGCGCGACCACGCCCGGACGATCTCATCGGGGTCGTCCGGGTCGAGGCCGATGAGGTCGAGCAGCCGGGTGCTGGTGGGCAACCCGCCTCCGGACGCGTCGGGAGTGGCATCGCGCAGGGGAGTCATGGCCGCGGTGAGCCGGCGGGCCCACGCCGGGCCGGTGCCGTCGACCACTCCCTTCGCTGCGTCGAAGCCGGCCACCTGGAGCCGCATCTCGTCCCCGGCGAGGGCGATGACCGCACCGCACTCGTGGGGTAGGTCGTCGGCCGTGTCGGCAAGCGTGATGGCGAGGACGTCATGGGCGCCGCCCTCGGCGAGGACCGTGCGCAGTCCCGGGTCGGTCCGCCAGCGCTGGGGGCCGTCCACGACGAGGACGAGGGTGGGGCCAACCGGCCCGTCGTGGGGGCCGTGCTGCGCCGTCGCCCGGTCGCGGGTGATCCGCGCGTGCCCGGCGAGGATCGCCTGGGCCGTCTCCGGGTCGGCGGTCGCCCGGCTCGACCCCGGCAGGTCGTCGTGCTCCCGGAGGTGGACGAGGCCGGCGAAGGGGGACCACCACCCTTCGTCCTCGGCCACGACGGAGATCCGCACGTCGTGGTGGGAGTGGAGGACGACGAGCTGCCCGAGGAGGTGGCGGGCGAGGCGGTCGCGCACGTCGTGGGGTCCGGCGACACCGAGCACACGGACCTCGCGGAGGTCGACGACGACGGGGACCTCCTCGAGGACCGGATGGCTGCGCTCGCCACCGCCCCGGTCGACCTCGACGAGGGCGGGGCAGGGGCCGAGACCCGCGCGCAGGGCGAGGTGCTCCTCGTGGCCGGGGCGTCGCTCCCAGAGGCGTGCGGAGTCCCCGCGGGCGGCGTCGAGGAGGGCGCTCGCGTCCGGTGCGGCGTGGTGCCGGTGTCGCCGCTCGGCCGTGAGGGCCTCCGTGAGCCGGCTTCCGGTACGGGCGCGCTCGCGGGTCCACGCCGCGTGCTCCACCCGGTGGTCCCGACGCGAGGTGGAGCGGTCCGAGAGGGTCGACGCGACGGCCAGGAGGGGGGTGAGGAGGCCGAAGAGAAGCATCCGCGGGCCGAAGAAGAGCGCGAGGAGCCCGGCGAAGGGGAGAGGCAGGATGACCATGGCCCACGGGATGCGGCGCCGACCGGGTGCCCGCGGCTCCGGCGGGACGACGATGCGCACCGGTGGTCGCGCCGGCGGCAGGTGGGGAGTCGGGTTGACCGCCAGGGTGCCGTGGCCGCTGGGGCGTCGCCGCGTCGGGCGGTGGCGGCGGGCCTCGAGGGCGAAGGTCGTGTGTCCCGCCCGGACCCGGCTCCCGGCGCGGACCCGGACCCCGTCCCCCGGGACGGGCTCGCCGTCGACGAGGGTGCCGTTCGTCGTGCCGAGGTCGCGGACGACGACGCCATCGCGGTCGACCTCGAGCGCGAGGTGCTCGCGGGAGAGGGCCTCGTCCTCCGGGCGCAGGCTCGCCGCGTCACCCCGTCCGATGACATGGCGGCCGCGGGTGAGGTCGAGCGACCGGCCGGCGTCGGGGCCGGTCGTCGTCGTGACGCGCAGGGGCGCTCGCCCCGGTGCCGTGCCCGGGGTGGAGGGTGGGCGTCCGAGGACCATTGACGCCCCGTCGAGGAGAGGCGGCAGGCCGACCGGGGCCTCCGGGGAGCAGACGGCGCCGTCGACGTGGACCGGGTCGTCCGCGGGCAGGGCCAGGGCGTGGAGGAGGTCGGCCAGCGTGTGGTGCGGCTCCGCGCGGACCTCGACGGGGCGCTCGCCACCGTCGCGGACGTCGATGACGGTGAGCCCGAGCTGCATGGGCGCCACCGTAGGGTGCGCGGGCGCAGACGTGCCCGGACTTGTCCACAGGGCTCCTCTGGTGGACGGTCGGCCGCATGCCGGCGGCTCAGTCGTCGAGGCCCCTCGCGGCGAGGGCATCGCCGAGATCGTCCGCCCGCCGGAGGGCACCGACGATGAGCGGCACCGCGAAGGCGCGGGGGCTGGCGGCGAGCCCGCGGGCGTGCTGGGCCTCGCGAACCCGGCGACCCAGGTCGATGATGAGCGGCACGGCCCGGATGGCGAGCTGGAGCATGAGCCCCACCCGCCCGGGGTGGACACCGACGCGCCGCAGCGGCCCGCACACGCGCACGACGACGTCGACGAGATCGCTCGTGCGGGTCGTGAGCGTGACGAGGTTGGCGAGGAGGATGAGGGCGAGCAGCACCCCGACGATGACGACGGCCCGCTCCCAGCCGGCGACGACGGTCTGGAAGACGGCCAGCGGGACGAGGACGAAGAGCACGGGACGGATCATCTGGAGGAGGACGCGCACGGGCATGCGCGCGATGGCGTAGCCGAGCAGGACGACGACGAGACCCGCCACGGTGGTCTCCGGCGTCCGGACGAAGGGGGAGGCGACGCCCACGAGGAGCAGCGCCGCGAGCTTGCTCCCGGCCGGGAGGCGGTGCAGGAGAGAGGTGCCCGGCCGGTAGAGCCCGATCACGCGGTGCCCGCCATGAGGTCGAGGTAGGCCGCGATCGCGTCCGCGGGCGGGCCGTCGTGGACGAGGCGGCTCTCGTCGAAGACGAGGACCCGGTCGAAGTCCTCGAGGAGGTCGAGGTGGTGGGTGACGAGGACGACCTGCTGGGGAAGGGCGCGCACGCGGTCGGCGACCCGGCGGGCGTTGCGCACGTCGAGGAGGGTCGTCGGCTCGTCCATGACGAGCAGCTCCGGCTCGGTGACGAGGACGGCGGCGAGGGCGAGGAGCTGCTTCTGCCCCCCGGAGAGGAGGTGGGCGGGGTGCTCCCCGCGGCCGGCGAGGCCGTGGGCCGCGAGGGCCGCGTCGACCCGGTCGGCGATCTCCCCCTTCGTCAGTCCCCGGCGCCGCAGGCCGAAGGCGATGTCCTCCGCGACGGTGGGCATGACGATCTGCGAGTCGGGGTCGGTGAAGCAGAATCCGACCCGCTTGCGCACCTCCTTGCCCGCTCGTGCAGTGTCGAGGCCGTCGAGGGTGACCGTGCCCGTCTCCGGCACGACGAGACCGTTGAGCATCCGGGCGAAGGTCGACTTGCCCGAGCCGTTGGCCCCGATGACCCCGATGCGCTGCTCGTCGAGCCGGACAGTGAGGTCGCGCAGCACCGGTGGGCCACCGTCGAACCCGTGCGTCACGTCGCGGACGTCGATCAGCATGCCTCCACCACCATGGCGACGCCCTGGCCGCCGCCCGCGGCGATCGCGGCGAGGCCGAGCCGCCCCCTTCGCTGGGTCACGAGCTGGTGGAAGAGCCGGACGAGGAGGACCGCGCCGGAGGCCCCCCAGGGGTGGCCGAGGGCCAGCGCACCGCCGTCCCGGCACACGCGAAGGGGGTCGAGGTCCAGCTCGTCGCAGCAGGCGAGGACCTGACCGGCGAAGGCCTCGTTGATCTCGATCGCATCGAGGTCGTCGAGCCCGATCCCCGCGCGCTGCAGGGCGATCCGCGTGGCGGGGACGAGCCCGCGGCCGGGGCGGGCCGGCTCGACCCCGGCGGTCGCGGACGACAGGATGCGCAGACCGCCCACCCCGGTGGAGCCGTCGACGACGGCCAGGGCAGCGGCGCCGTCGCTGATGCCGCACGAGGTGCCGGCGGTGACGGCCCCGTCGGGACGGAAGGCGGGCCGCAGCCGGGCGAGCTTGTCCACGGTGAGCGTGGCGCGGGGCCGGTCGTCGCGGGCCACCGCGCCGAGGGGGACGATCTCGTCGTCGAAGCGCCCCTCGTCACGCGCGGCCACGGCCCGCGCGTGGGAGCGGGCGGCGTACTCGTCCTGGCGCTCGCGGGTGACCCCGGCCTCCTCCGCGAGCAGGTCGTTGGCCACCCCCATCTCGGGGTCGTCCCTGTCGTCGGGGGCGAAGGGAGCACGCTCGTAGCGCACCGGTTCACTCCCGTCGACGGGTGGCCACAAGCGCCACGGGGCGGTGCTCGCGGACTCGACCCCTCCGGCGAGGACGGCGCGTGCCCCGCCGCGCACGAGGTGCGCGGCGACGTCGACGGCGGCGAGTCCGCTCGCGCACTGCCGGTCGACGGTGAGCGCGGGCACGCCCACGGGCAGCCCGGCGGCCAGGGCCGCGGACCGGGCGACATTGCCGCCGGGGCCCATGCAGTTGCCGAGGACGACGTCGTCGACCTCGTCGGCGCGCAGGCCGGACCGCTCGAGGGAGGCGGCGAGGACGGGGCCGGCGATCCGGTCGGCGGTGAGGGCGGACAGCGACCGCCCTGAGGTCCCGATGGGGGAGCGGGCGGCGGCGACGATGACGGGGTCGCTCATCGCGTCTCCCGGGTGAGGGCGCGGCGCACCGCGGGCCGGGCGACCTTGTCGTTGCCGGTGAGCGGCAGCGCGTCGAGGTGCACCCACCGGCGGGGGCGCTGGGCGGCGGTGAGGACCTCGCGGGCGAGGGCGGGGAGTCGGTGCACGTCACCAGCATCGGTGACGGCAGCGGCGACGATCTCACCGAGGTCGGGGTGGGGGAGGCCGACGACGACGAGGTCCCCGGCGGCGAGCGGCCGCAGGACCCGCTCGATGTCGGCGACGTTAACGGTGGCACCGGCGGTGGTGATGCCCCCTTCGCGCCCGTGGACGTGGACGAGACCGTCGGCGACCTCGCCGCGGTCACCGACGGTGGCCCAGCCGTCGTCGGTGCGCAGCTCGAGGTCGGGCTCGAGGTAGCCCTCGCTGACGAAGGGGGAGCGGACCCACAGCTCCCCGTCCCGCGCCTGCACCTCCACGCCGGGGAAGGGACGCAGCGCATCGGCGTGCTCGCCCCAGGCGACGAAGGAGAGCTCCGCGGCGCCGTAGTAGTGGCTCAGCCGACCACCGGCGGCGTGGACGCGGTCCCGGGTGGCGGCGTCGATGCGGTCGCCGGCGACGACGACGTGCCGCCCGGTGAGGTCCGCGCCGGAGGCGAGCAGATGGCGCAGCGCGGTGGGGGTGAGGTGGGTGTGGGTGGCGTCCGCGAGGTCGTCGACGAGGCGGGCGCCTGCCCACCGGGAGTGCACTGCCGCACAGAGATTCATCGTCGCGGTCATCGGGCCGGGGACCCAGACCCGGCTGTCCTCCGTCGTGCCGGTGAGCTCGCTGAGGGCGGGGAAGGACCGCGTCCAAGAGTCCGTGCTGCGCACGATCGTGCGGGGTCGGCCGGAGGTGCCGGACGTGGGGAGGGCGATGCTGCGCCCCCTTCGCTCCGCGTCGGCGAAGGCCGCGACCGGGTCACCCGCCGAGAGCACGTGGACGGGCTCAGGCGAGGGCATCCTCACGCTCCGCACGCCGCGAACGGATGAGACCGGGGTAGGCCGCGTGCACCCCCTTGGCGACGAAGGCGCAGATGACGGCCTTGATGAGGTCACCGGGGACGAAGGGGATGGCCGCGACGAGCGCGGGCCCGACGCCGAGGTCGGCGCGCAGGACCATGCCGATGACGCCGAGGAGGTTGAGGAGGACGACCCCGCCGAGGATGTTGATGCCGATGGCCGGCGCCAGGCGGTAGGGGCTGCCCATGGCGTTGGTCATCGCACCGATGGCGAAGGCCGCGATGGGGAAGCCGACGAGGTAACCGATGCTCGGCCCGGCGAAGACCCCGAGGCCGCCGCGGCCACCGGCGAGGAGGGGGAGGCCGAGGGCGACGAGCGCGAGGAGGACGAGGACGGCGAGGAGCAGTGCCGTGAGCACGGTCCCGGCCGTGCGGCGTGCGGCGGGCCCGGGCAGCGTTCGGCCGCCCATCAGCGGTGCGCGCGCAGGCTCATCGCTCGCTGCGCCTCACGCTGGTCCTGCTGCTCGCGCAGCGCGTGGCGCTTGTCGTACTC
>DXAR01000141.1 GCA_019116945.1 Candidatus Janibacter merdipullorum
TCGCCACGGGGGCGCCGGGGGTCTGGCGCGATGTCATCGGCCAGCCGCAGACCGTCGCCACCCTGCAACGGGCGGTGGCCGAGCCCGGGGCGATGACCCATGCGTGGCTCTTCACCGGGCCTCCCGGCTCCGGCCGGTCGGTGGCGGCGCGGGCCTTCGCCGGGGCCCTGCTCTGCCCGACCGGGGGGTGCGGCGAGTGCCGGGAGTGCCGCACCGCGGTCGACGGCACCCACGCCGACGTCGAGGTCCTCGCCACCGAAGCCCTGTCCATCGGCGTCGCCGACACCCGCGCCCTCGTGCAGCTCGCCGGCCGGTCCCCGAGCGTCGGGCGCTACCGCATCATCCTCGTCGAGGACGCCGACCGGCTCACCGAGCAGTCGGGCAATGCCCTGCTCAAGGCGCTCGAGGAGCCGACGCCCCGCACGGTGTGGCTCCTCTGTGCGCCGAGCCTCGAGGACGTCCTCGTCACCGTGCGCTCGCGCTCGCGGCACGTCCGCCTGCGCACCCCTCCGGTCGAGGAGGTCGCCGCCCTCCTGCAGCGCCGGGACGGGATCGACCCCGGCATGGCGACCTATGCCGCCCGGGCGGCGCAGAGCCACATCGGGCTGGCCAAGCGTCTGGCGACCGACGAGGGTGCCCGCATCCGGCGGCGCGACACGATCACGATGGCGGCGCGCATCCGCGGTGTCTCCGACGCGGTGGGGGCGGCGGCCGACCTGCTGCAGATCGCGGAGCAGGAGCGCGACCGGACCCTCGAGTCGCGGGCGGCCCGCGAGAAGGAGCGACTCCTCGAGACCCTCGGGGCCGACCCGACGGCGCGGACCCAGCCGCCGCACATCCGGGCCCAGGTGTCCTCCTTGGAGAAGGAGCAGAAGACCCGGGCCACCCGGTTCACCCGCGACATGGTCGACCGGGCGCTCGTCGACCTCATGTCGGTCTACCGGGACGCGCTCGTCCTCCACGCCGGCACCCCGGTCACGCTCGTCAACGAGGACGCCCGCCCCGTCGTCGAGGAGGTGGCGCGGGCCTTCACCCCCGAGGGGCTGCTCCTCACGATCGAGGAGATCGCCACCGCCCGGGAGCGGATCGGCGCCAACGGCGCGCCGCTCCTCGCGCTGGAGGCGATGGCGGTCGGGCTGCAGCTCCCGAGGTAGCGTCGGCGGCATGCTCCGACCCGGCCGCCGCCCTTCGCGCCTCCGTGTCCTCGCGGCCGGCGCCGCGCTCCTCCTGCCGCTGGCCGGGTGCTCGGTCTTCGAGTCCGGGCCGGAGCCCAGCGGCCTGTCCTCCGGGGACCAGGAGCCGCCGGCCGGGAGCGAGGGGCTGGAGCCCTTCTACGAGCAGGAGCTCGAGTGGAGCGACTGCGAGGCGGGGGAGTGCGCGGACCTCGAGGTGCCGCTCGACTGGGAGGACCCGGACGGCGAGACGATCGAGATCGCGGTCAACCGCACCGCGGCGAAGGGGGATGCCGCCGGCTCCCTCGTCGTCAACCCCGGCGGGCCGGGCGGGTCCGGTGTGGACTACGCGGCGGCCGCCGACCAGATCGTCGGCGGGTCGATCCGCAACAACTTCGACGTCGTCGGCTTCGACCCGCGCGGCGTCGGACGATCGCAGCCGGTGGACTGCGTCGAGGACGCCGAGCTCGACGACTGGATGGGCCGCGACCCCTCGCCCGACGACGAGGCGGAGCGGGCCGCGGCCGTCGACGAGGCGACCGAGTTCGGCAAGGCCTGCGAGGAGACGACCGGCGAGCTCATCGGCCACGTCTCCACGGCGGACGTCGCCAAGGATCTCGACGTGCTCCGCTCGGCCCTCGACGACGGCAAGCTCACCTATCTCGGCAAGTCCTACGGGACCCTCATCGGCTCGACCTACGCCGGCCTCTTCCCCGACCGGGTCGGGCGGATGGTCCTCGACGGCGTCATGCCGCCGGACCTCACGGGCACGGAGGGCGCCATCGGCCAGGCCAAGGGCTTCGACACGGCGACGAAGGCCTGGGCGAAGGACTGCGTCGAGGACGACTGCCCCTTCGGCTCCTCCGAGGACGAGGTCATCGAGTGGGTCCAGGACCAGCTCGAGGAGCTGGATGAGAAGCCGGTGGGCACGGGCGGGGGGCCGGAGCTCACCGAGGGGTGGGCCTCGGTGGGCATCGCCCAGGCGATGTACGACGAGGGCATGTGGTCGCAGCTGACCGACGCCCTCGTCTCGCTCGACGAGGGCGACGGCGGCCCGCTCATGGACCTCGGGATGGCCTATGCCGGCCGGGACGCGTCGGGGACCTACACGTCGAACATCATGGAGGCGCTGCCGGCGGTCAACTGCCTCGACCGGGGCGACGACACCGACCCGCAGGACTGGCAGGAGGTCGCCGACGAGGTCGAGGCCGAGGCGCCGATCTGGGGCAGCTTCCTCGCCTGGGAGAGCCTCTCCTGCGCCACGTGGCCGGTCGAGGCCACCGGTGAGGCGAAGACCATCGACGCGAAGGGGGCCGACCCGATCCTCGTCGTCGGCACGACCCGCGACCCGGCCACGCCCTATGCCTGGGCCGAGCGCCTCCACGAGCAGCTCGACGACTCGGCCCTCATCACCCACGAGGGCGACGGCCACACCGCCTACATGCGCCAGAACTCGTGCGTCGACGAGGCGGTCGAGACCTTCTGGCTCACCGGCGAGCTGCCGGAGGGCAAGGAGCTCACCTGCGACTGAGGCGTCGACCCGGGGCGGTCTCGGTGCGGATTACGACTGGCGCTCCTTCGCGCCCCGGCGGATATCCCAGAGCTTCGCGGCGATGTTCTGCCCCGGGCACTCGGTCTGACCGACGGACCGGTGACCGATGATCGTGTGGTGCCACTGGCCGCCGATGGTTGCCTGGCCCGTGGCGTCGACGCCGTGGACGTCGAGCTTCCACGCGAGGTAGCGCTCGATGCTCGCCGTCATGGAACCGGGAGCGTTGGCGGTGTCGTAGTTGCCCATGGCGGAGATGCCGACGGCGTCGTCGTTGGCGCCGGCCGCGTGCGCGCCGACGACCGCCTTGTCGAGGCCGCCGTGGCGGCCCTCCCAGAGTCGGCCCCACTTGTCGACGAGGACGTTGTAGCCGATGTCGTCCCAGCCGCGGCTCTTGACGTGGTACTCGTAGATGCCGCGCAGGATCGCCGGGACCTCAGCCTGGGTGTAGGCGTTGACGCCGGCGGTGTGGTGGACGACGGCCCCGCGGACCTCGCCGTAGGAGGGGTCACCCCTGCGGATGGACTCGTCCGCGCCCCACGCGGCGCGGGAGTTGATGGTCGGCCTCGCGGCGGTGGCCGAGGCGCTCCCGGTGGTCTGGGGGGCCTCGGTCGGGGCGGCCGAGCTGTCCGCGGGGGAGGTGCCGGGGTCGATGAGGTCGACCTCGACCTCGGAGGGCGTCGCGCCCTCGGAGTCGATGCGGACCTGGATCCCGTCGGAGGGGGCGGCGATGAGCGGCTGCGTGCCTCCGCGGACGGTCGCGGCCTCGGCGGTCCCGGCGTCGGGGCCCTCCTCCGGCTGGAGCAGGCTCCAGTCCGTCCAGGAGCCGGTCTCGGCGTCCCGGGTCCGGAGCTGGACCTCGACATCGGAGCGGTCACCCTGCCAGGTGACGCCCGCGACCCGGAAGTCCTGGGTGTCGAGCTGCTCGGTCGTTCCGTCGGCGGGGTCGATGGAGATCGAGTCCCGTTGTGTGGGAACGGACTCGGCGGGGGCCGCGCCACTGGGCGCGAGGGGGGTGATGGTGAGGAGGGAGGCGGTCAGCGCGACCGGGACGACACGGGCACAGGTACGGCGAAGGGGGCTCACGAGACTCTCGCAGGGGATCGGGTTCATGGGCACCGACCACGCTAATCGTCCTCGACGATCGGGGCAGGGTGAGTGGCCGATGGGGCGGGAAGCCGTCGTCGATGGTCCACAATGCGGGCGTGACCTCACTTCGTCAGCGCCTGAAGAACGTCGTGGGGCCCGTCCTCGTCCGGGTCGTGGCCAAGGTGGCCCACCGGGTGCGCTTCCGCACCGCCGGGTCGATCCCGCGCACGGGGCCGGTGATCCTCGTGGCCAACCACCTGACGATGAGCGACCCGCTGGCCGTGGCGCGGGTGGCCGTCGGGCACCGGCGGTTTCCGCACTTCCTCGTCATGCAGGAGGTCTTCGGGTGGCCCGCCGTCGGGGCCCTGGCGAGGGCGACGGGGCAGATCCCGGTGGCGCGGGGCTCGGCCTCGGCCGGCGAGGCGCTCGACCGTGCCTCGGATCTCCTCGGCCGGGGCGCGCTCGTCGCCCTCTACCCCGAGGGACGCCTGACGACGGAGCCGAACCGGATGCCCGGGCCGGCGCGGACCGGTGCCGCCCGGCTCGCTCTGCGCCATCCCGAGGTCCCCGTCATCCCGGTCGGCACCTGGGGTCCTCAGCAGGGTCACGCGCACCTGTGGCACCGCCACACGGCCTGCCTGTCCGTGGGCCCGCCCGTCGACCTCACCGCATGGGCCGCTCGGACCGACGAGGCCGCAGCCCGCGAGGCCACCGACGCGATCATGGCGGCCATCCGC
>DXAR01000142.1 GCA_019116945.1 Candidatus Janibacter merdipullorum
CCGGCGGACTGGACCGTCGCCCACCCGTCGGAGAGCCACAGGTCGGGTCGCGAGTACCCGTCGTCGGCGATGAACTCCTGCCACTCGGCATTGGTCACCTGCCGACTGGCGATGTCGACGTCCTCGAGCCACACGCGGTGCCGGGGACGTTCGTTGTCGAAGGCGAAGCCCGCCCCGGCGTCGCCGATGTGGGTCACCCCGCCCGGGACCCTCGTCCAGCGAAGGGGGTCCGCCGCCACCTCCGCATCAGCCCCCCGCTCGACGTAGGTCGGCTGGAGGACGTTGCCGGAGAGCAGGTGCTTGAGGTCCATGAGCAGCAGCTCCTGGTGCTGCTCCTCGTGGTGGCAGCCGAGCTCGACGAGACCGAGCGCGTCCTCGCCCAACGAGCCGGCCTCGAGCCGCTCGGCGACCTGCTGCTCGACGTCCGCCCGGTAGGCCGCGACCTCCGCGACGCCGGGCCGGGTCACCTGCCCCCGCGCGGCCCGCGGATGGCGCTCCCCCACCGCCTCGTAATAGCTGTTGAAGAGGAAGCGGAAGGCCGGGTCGCGCGGCCGGTACCCCGGGTCCGCGCCGAGGACGAACTCCTCGAAGAACCACGTCGTGTGGGCCCGGTGCCACTTCGCCGGGCTGGCCTCGGTCATCGACTGCGGGGTCTGGTCCTCCGGGCTGAGATCGCGGGTCAGCCGGTCGGTGCGCTGCCGCACCCGGCGAAACCGCTCGAGCAGCGTGGCGACATCGGGACGGGTCGTGGTCGTGGTCATCGTGTCCTCCATGCGACGAGGTCTGACAGGCCTCGCCGGGCACCGAGAGAGTGGAGCTTCGGACAAGGGCGACGCTAGCCGAAGGCACTGACAGCGGCCCGCCGAGCGGTCCTGCAGCAGATCGCCACCTCCGGCCGGCTGCGCGGCGCCTCACCCCCGCACGACGGTGGTCGTCACCCGGGTCAGGCTCGGCCGGGCCGGCGTGGAGCTGAAGCCGAAGTCCGGCGCCGGCCGCACGTCCGCCAGGGCCCCGAGGTCGGCGCCGTCCCACGTCCCGGCCAGCCGGGTGACGGCGTGCTGGTCCCGCGCGCCGTAGTACTCCCGGCGCCCCTGACCGGCAGTGCCGCGCGTCCGTACCCCCGGATGGACCCGGCGGGCGACGGGGTCGGCGAGCGTCGCGAGCGCCCGGCTGCGGGCGAGCGGACCGGGGATCGGCGCGAGCAGCCACCCGGTCGCCGTACGGGCACCGATCTCGATCCGCACCGACAGGGGGCCGGCCTCGACGACCCAGCTGCGACCTCCCTTCGTCGGGGTCTCGGTGAGGCCGACCGGGCAGCGCACCACCTCGTCGAAGGTGTACGTGCGGCTGACGTAGTCGGCCACCGCGTCGTCCGGCGCGAGGAGCAGGCGGCGACCGTCCGCGGTGGCGACCATGACGTCGGTGAAGCCGCCGAGGGGCGAGCGGTGCCAGTCGCCGACGACGAGCCGCAGCCCGCTGCCCGTCCCGGCGCCGAGGATGCGGCCGTCGAAGCGATCGATCGTCCGTGTCACGCCATCCATCCAAGCAGACAATGCATTGTGCACAACTTAGTTGTGTGCAATGGTTGTGCCATGCGCACCGACCACCAGCTCGACCACCAGGTCTGCTTCGCCCTCTACTCGGCGGCGCGGGCGGCCATGGCCGGCTACCGGGACTCGCTCGCCGAGCTCGGTCTGACGTACACCCAGTACGTCACCCTGCTCGCCCTCTGGGAGCGCGACGGGCGGACGGTCTCCGAGCTGGGCACCGTCCTGCGTCTCGACAGCGGGACGCTCTCCCCCCTTCTCAAGCGGATGTCCGCGACCGGCCTCCTCGAGCGCCGGCGCGAAGGGGAGGACGGCCGCCGGGTGACCATCCACCTCACGGATGCCGGCCGCGACCTCGAGTCGGAGGTCGCGGCGATCCAGCGCCGCCTGCACGACGCCGTCGACATGGAGCCCGAGGAGCTGGCCACCCTGCGCCAGCTCGCCCAGCGGTTCTGCGAGTCCGCCGCCGGCATCACCGATCCGATCCAAGGAGCACCACGATGAAGACTCTCTACACCGCAGAGGCCCTCGCCACCGGCGCCGGCCGTGACGGCCACGGACGCACGAGCGACGGCACCCTCGACCTCGACCTCGCGGTCCCGCAGGCCATGGGCGGCTCGGGCGACGGCACCAACCCCGAGCAGCTCTTCGCGGTCGGCTATGCCGCCTGCTTCCACTCCGCGCTGCAGGTCGTCGCCCGCGAGGCAAAGGCCGACATCAGCGACTCCGCCGTCGGGTCGCGCGTGCACATCGGCCCGAACGACGCCGGCGGCTTCCAGCTCGCCGTCGAGCTCGAGGTCACCCTCCCCCACCTCGATGCCGAGGCGGCCCAGCAGCTCGCCGACAAGGCCCACGAGGTGTGCCCCTACTCCAACGCCACCCGCGGCAACATCGACGTGACCGTCACGGTCACCCAGGACTGAGGCCCATATGACTGAGATCCCCACGACCACCCGACAGATCGTCCTCGCCTCGCGACCGACCGGCGCTCCGACCAGCGACAACTTCCGGCTCGAGACCGTCGACCTGCCCGAGCTCGACGAGGGCCAGGTCCTCGTGCGCAACGAGGTCATGTCGGTCGACCCCTACATGCGCGGCCGGATGAACGACGTGAAGTCCTACGTCCCGCCCTTCCAGGTGGATGCCCCGCTCGACGGAGGCGCCGTCGGCGAGGTCATCGCCTCACGCTCCGACGACGTCGCCGTGGGGCAGCACGTGCTGCACGGCGCCGGCTGGCGCGAGCACGCCGTCCTCCCGGCCCGGAGCGTCCGGGCCGTCGACACCGACGCGGCCCCGGCCTCGCGGTACCTCGGTCTGCTCGGTCTCACCGGGTTGACCGCCTACGTCGGTCTCACCGCCGTCGCGGAGATGCGCGAGGGCGACACCGTCTTCGTCTCCGGGGCGGCCGGTGCCGTCGGTCAGGCCGCCGGGCAGATCGCCAAGGCTCTCGGCGCCGAGAAGGTCATCGGCTCGGCCGGCTCCGCAAACAAGGTCGCCCGCGTCCTCGAGCTCGGCTACGACGAGGCCTTCGACTACAAGGAGACCCCGGTCCGCGACGGGCTGCGCGCTGCGGCACCGGACGGCATCGACGTGTACTTCGACAACGTCGGCGGCGACCACCTCGAGGCGGCCATCGACTCCCTGACGACCTTCGGTCGCGTGGCCATGTGCGGGGCCATCTCGCAGTACAACGCCACCGGCGCGGCCGCCGGTCCGAGCAACCTCTTCCAGGCGATCGGCAAGGGTCTGACCCTGCGCGGCTTCATCGTCGGGCAGTACGACCACCTGGCCGAGGAGTACCGCGCGCGGGCGACCGGTTGGCTGGCCGACGGTCTGCTCACCGGCGACGAGACCTTCCGCGACGGGATCGATGCCGCGCCGCTGGCCTTCATGGACCTCCTCGACGGGGCCAACACCGGCAAGATGCTGGTTCGCCTCTGATGGGCACCACCGTCCTGTGGTTCCGTCGCGACCTGCGGCTGGGGGACCACCCCGCGCTGCACGAGGCGGCGGGCCGCGGGGCGGTGCTGCCGCTCTTCGTCATCGACCCGGCCCTGTGGCAGCCGGCGGGCGCGGCGAAGCTCGCCTGGCTCGCCTCGACGCTCCGGGCACTGGACTCGGCGCTCGACGGGCGCCTCGTCATCCGACTCGGCGACCCGTCCGAGGTGGTCCCCCGCGTCGCCCGTGAGATCGGCGCGGAGTCGGTCCACGTCAGCCGCGAGTGCGAGCCGGGCGGGCTCGAGCGGGACCGGCGCGTCGTCGCCGCTCTCGCCGAGATCGGCGTCGAAGGGGTGGCGACGGGGTCTCCCTTCGCCGTGGACCCCGGCACGCTGACGACGAAGGGAGGGACCCCCTTCAAGGTGTTCACCCCCTTCGCCTCCGCGTGGCAGGAGCACGGCTGGCCGGCGCCGCGCCCCAAGCCGTCGGGCGTGGAGTGGGTCGAGGCGGACAGCGACGGCCGGGTCGGGTCGATGCTCGACAAGGCGATTCGCGAGTGCCCGATCGACCTGCCGGCCGCCGGTGAGGTGGCCGCCCGCGAGCGGTGGGAGCGCTTCCTCGACGAGGCGGTGCAGGACTACGCCACCGACCGGGACCGGCCGGACCTCGAGGGGACCTCTCGGATGTCGGCCGACCTCCACGTCGGCACGGTGCACCCGCGCCAGCTGCTCGCCGACCTCGAAGGGCACACCGGCGCGGGCCCCGAGAGCTATCGGAACGAGCTGGCGTGGCGGGAGTTCTACGCCGACGTGATCCTCGCGAACCCGGAGTCCGCGTGGCAGGACCTCCGCCCGGTCAACCTCGACTACGACGAGCCCGAGGACGCCCTCCGGGCGTGGCGCGAAGGCCGCACCGGATACCCCTTCGTCGACGCGGGGATGCGCCAGCTCCTCGCCGAGGGGTGGATGCACAACCGGGTGCGCATGGTCACGGCGAGCTTCCTCACCAAGGACCTGCACGTGTGGTGGCCGGTGGGTGCGCGGCACTTCCTCGAGCACCTCGTCGACGGCGACCTCGCCTCGAACAACCACGGGTGGCAGTGGGTCGCCGGGACCGGCACCGATGCCGCACCGTACTTCCGCGTCTTCAACCCCATCACCCAGGGGCAGCGCTTCGACCCCGACGGCGACTACGTCCGCCGCTGGGTCCCGGAGCTACGCCACCTCACCGGTCGCGCCGCCCACGAGCCGTGGAAGCACGACGCCGGCTACGCCCACGGCTACCC
>DXAR01000143.1 GCA_019116945.1 Candidatus Janibacter merdipullorum
CCCCCACCGCATGACCCGGCTGCGCGAGCGGGCGACCGTCCTCGCCTTCCTCCTCGCCTGGCGCGTCCTGCGGCTCCTGCCCGCGCGTCTCGCCCACGGCCTCTTCGACCTGGCCGCGGACCGCACGACGAAGGGCAACGGCGAGTCCGTCCGGGTCCTCCGCGCCAACTACGCCCGGGTCCGCCCGGAGCTCACCGAGGCAGAGCTCGGCGAGCTCACGGCGAAGGGGGTCCGCGCCGCCCTGCGCTACTACCTCGAGGCCTTCCGCCTCCCTTCGCTCCGTGGGGAGGACGTCGACCGGCTCGTGCGCTGGGAGGGGGCCATGCCCGAGCTCCGGGCCGAGCTGGCGGCCGGCCGACCCGTCCTGTGCTTCCTCGGGCACACCGGCAACTGGGACCTCGCGGGCGTGTGGTGCGCCCGCTACCTGGGCCCGGTCGTCACCGTGGCCGAGAGGTTGCAGCCGGAGGAGATGTTCCAGGCCTTCCTCGACTACCGCGAGGGCCTGGGCATGCGCATCCTGCCGGCGGAGAAGGGGACCTTCCGCCGCCTCAGGGAGCAGCTGGCCACCGGTGAGCCCGTCGTCATGCCCCTCCTGTCCGACCGGGATCTCTCCGCCACGGGGGTCGAGGTCGACCTCTGCGGCCACCCGGCCCGGATGGCCGCGGGACCGGCGGCCCTCGCGGTCGAGAGCGGCCACCGCCTCCACCCGGTGACCCTGCGCCACGAGCGGGTCGGACGCGAGTGGGGGATGGTCATCACCGTCCACGACGCGGTCCCGGTGCCCCCGGCCGGGACGCCCGATGCGGTGGCCCGGGTCACCCAGGCCTGCGCCGACGCCTTCGGCGAGGCGATCAGCGAGCACACCGCCGACTGGCACATGATGCAGCGGGTCTTCGTCGAGGACCTCGATGGCGAGCGCCTCGCCCGGGCCCGGGACGCGGCATGAGGATCGGCCTCGTCAGCCCCTACTCCTTCGACGTGCCGGGGGGCGTGCAGTTCCACATCCGGGACCTCGCCGAGTACCTCGTCCGCGCGGGTCACCACGTCTCCGTCCTCGCGCCCGCCGACGAGGGCACCGAGCTGCCGGCCCACGTCGTCCCCGCCGGTCGAGCCGTGCCGATCCGCTACAACGGGTCGACGGCCCGGCTCCTCTTCGGGCCCGTCGCGGCGGCGAAGGTCTCGCGCTGGCTCGAGGAGGGGGACTTCGACGTCGTGCACATCCATGAGCCCCTCGTCCCGAGCCTCTCGGTCCTCGCGCTCTGGGCGACGAGCGCCCCCGTCGTCGCGACCTTCCACACCTCCAACGTCCGCTCCCGGGCGATGCAGGCCGCCTACCCCCTGCTTCGTCCCTCGATCGAGAAGATCCACGGCCGGATCGCTGTCTCCGAGGACGCGCGGCGCACCGTGACGACCCATATCGGAGGGGACGCGGTCGTCATCCCCAACGGCGTCGACACCGCGGCCTTCGCCCGGGCCGAACGGGTGGATGCCTGGTCGGGTGGGCCGGGCCGGCCGACACTGGTCTTCCTCGGGAGGATCGACGAACCGCGCAAGGGCCTGCCCGTCCTGTCCGCGGCCATGCCGCGGATCCTGGCAGCGGTGCCGGGGGCCCGACTGCTCGTCGTGGGCCCCGGCGCGACCGAGGCGGCACGCGCCCGACTGCCCGAGGAGGTCCGTGCCGCGACGGAGTTCCTCGGCGCCCTGTCGGACGAGGACAAGGCGAGCGTCCTCGCCTCGGCCGGCCTCTACATCGCCCCCCACACGGGAGGCGAGAGCTTCGGGATCGTCCTCGTGGAGGCCATGGCCGCAGGGGCGCCGGTCCTCGCGAGCGACCTCGCGGCCTTCCAGCGCGTGCTCGACGGCGGCCCGTCGGGGACGGCCGGGGCGACCTTCGCCACGGGCAGCCCGGAGGACCTCGCGGATCGCACCGTCGAGCTCCTCGGCGACCCGGCACGGTTGCGCACCCTCGCGACCCTCGGGCGGGAACGCGCCCGCGCCTTCGACTGGGACGTCGTCGCCGAGGAGATCCTCGCTGTCTACGAGACGGTGAGCGACGCCGGCAGCGTGGCGCCGCTCGTCACCCGGATGCGGCCACGGCCCACGCGCGGCCTCAGGGGGAGGCACTGATGGAGGTCGTCGCCTGGGTTGCCGTCGTCGTCTGCCTGCTGCTCGTCATCGCGTGGTACCTCTCCTACAGCGCCGCCCGGCTGGATCGCCTGCACGCCAAGGTCGAGGGCGCCCTGTCGGCGCTGGACGCCCACGTCGTGCGGAGGGCCGAGGCCAGCCTCGAGCTGGGCACCTCGGGTGTGGTCGACCCCGCGAGCGGAGTCCTCCTCGTCTCCGCCGCCACGGCATCGCTCGAGCGGCACAACGAGCGATCCTTCGAGACCGATCTCCTCGAGGGACAGCACTTCGCAGGCCGGGAGGGCGTCGAGAGCGAGCTCTCCGAGGTGCTACGGGCGGCCCTGCCCGCGGAGGTCGTCCACGGCATCCGGGCGAAGGGGAGCCCCGGGGCGGCGGTCGTCGAGCGCGTCCGGCAGGCCGGACTCCGGGTCCAGCTCGCTCGGCGCTTCCACAACGACGCGGTCAAGGAGGTCCAACGAGTCCGGGCCAAGCGGGTCGTGCGTGTCTTCCGCCTCGCCGGGCACGCGGCCCTGCCCCAGACCGTGGAGTTCGACGACGCGCTCCCGGAGAGCTGAGCGACCGAGTCCCGTGCCGGGTCAGCCGGCGGTCCGGACGGCGTCGACGAGGTCGCCGGCGAGGGAGACCGCCTCCGTCTCGGTCAGGTCGTGCACCGTGAGCCGCAGGTGACGGGAGGGCTTCTCGCTCGGCTCGAGCCGGAACTCGTCACCCGTGCGGACGAGCCAGCCCCGTCGCGTGAGCCGCTCGGCGACCGCGCGTGCCGACACGGGGAGCGACACCCACAGGCTCATGCCGTCACCGGCCTCGGCGGGCAACCCCTCGTCGGTGAGGAGGTCGGCGAAAGCGGTGTTGCGCTCGGCGTAGTGCCGGCCCGCGCGCTCGATGAGGGTCAGTGCCGACGGGTCGGTCATGACCGAGTGGGTGATCCGCTGCAGGAGGTGGCTGACCCACGTCGTGCCGGGCTGCAGCCGAAGCCCCAGCCGGGAGGCGGTGTCCGCGTCCGAGGCCATGACGGCGAGGCACATGTCCGGGCCGGCGAACTTCGACACCGAGCGGACGAGGGCCCACCGCTCGTGGTCGGGCCCGACGATGGAGTGGAAGGGCTGGCGGGAGAGGTAGGAGAAGTAGTCGTCCTGGATGACGAGCACGAAGGGGTGGTCGGCCAGCACCTCTCGGAGCGCGGCGGCGCGGCGTGCGCTGAGCGAGGCGCCGGTGGGGTTCTGGGCCCGGGGGGTGCTCACGACGGCCCGGACGCCCTGGTCCAGGGCGCTGCGCAGCCCCTCGACCGTCATGCCCTCGGCGTCGACCGGCACGGGCACGGCCCGGTACCCGCCGAGCTGGGCCAGGTGGATGCTCGCGAGGAAGCACGGGTCCTCCAGCGCGACGGTGTCGTCGCGCAGGAGGGCCTGGGCGAGGAGTCGCTCGACGGCGTCGACCGCACCGCCGGTGAGGGTGAGGTGCAGGTCCTGCGCGGCCACGGGGACATCGGGAGCCATCCACTCGCTGGCCCAGGCCTTGAGGTCGGGGTCGATGACCGGGTCGCCGTAGAGCACCGGCCGTCGCCCTGCCGCGGTGGCCAGCGCCGGGCCGAGGTCGGGGATCCACCGCGGGTCGGGGTTGCCGTTGCCGACGTCCCTGAGGGGGCCGGCGGCGGCGAAGCCCTCCTGCGGGACGCGCGAGCGCCGGGCCACCCGCGTCCCGGCGCGGCCCTGGGAGACGACGACCCCGGAGCGGGCCAGCGTGCGATAGGCCGCGACGGCCGTGTTGCGGTTGACCCCGAGGCGCTCGGCGAGGGCTCGGACGGGGGGCAGTGCCTCGCCGGGGGAGAGGTGGCCGCGATCGACGAGGCCCCGGACGCTGTCGGCGATCTCGGCAGCGGTGCTGCCCGAGATCTGCGGCGTCTGGGTGCTCATCACGGGTGAGTCTAGGTGGTGCCGACCGCACTGCGGACGAGCGCCGGAACATTGTCCTGTGCCGTGCTACTTTTTGGCCTAGATCAAATGGGATGCCGCGCATGCGGCCTGACGAGGAGCACGACATGACCACCGAGACCCAGACTGAGACCCAGACCGAGACCCAGACCGAGACCGGGACCGCGCGCGTCAAGCGCGGCATGGCCGAGATGCTCAAGGGTGGCGTCATCATGGACGTCGTCACCCCCGAGCAG
>DXAR01000144.1 GCA_019116945.1 Candidatus Janibacter merdipullorum
GGACGCTGGCGAAGGGGTGGGGCCCCGGCGACGAGGTCGTCGTCACCGAGCTCGACCACGACTCGAATGTCCGTCCGTGGATCCAGGCCGCGGAGGCCGCGGGCGCCGAGGTGCGCTGGCTGCGCCTCGACCCGGCGACCGCCGAGCTCGACCTCTCCGACCTCGACGAGGTCGTCACCGAGCGCACCCGGGTGGTCGCGGTCACCGGGGCCTCCAACCTCCTGGGCACCCGGCCTCCGGTGCCCCGGATCGCCGAGCGCGCCCACGCCGTGGGCGCGCTCGTGCACGTCGACGGGGTCCATCTCACGGCGCACGCCCACGTCGACACCCGTGCTCTCGGTGCGGACTTCTACGTGTGCTCGCCCTACAAGTTCTTCGGTCCGCACTGTGCTGCCCTCGTGGCGGACCCCGCGCTCCTGGAGACGCTCCGCCCGGACAAGCTCCTCCCTTCGCCGGATGCCGTCCCCGAGCGCTTCGAGCTGGGGACCCTCCCCTACGAGATCCTCGCCGGCGTCACGGCCGCGGTGGACGTCATCGCCGACCTGGGGCCGGCCGACGGGACCCGCCGGGAGCGGCTCGCGGGCGCGCATGCGGTGGTCGCCGGGCACGAGCTCCGGCTCCGCCGGCGGATCGAAGGGGGCCTGGCCGACCTCGGCGACCGCGTCACCCTGCACTCACGGGCGGCGGAACGCACCCCGACCCTCTTCATCACCTTCCCCGGCCGCGACGCCCGCGACGTCGCGCGCTTCCTCGCCGAGCGGGACGTGCTCGCGCCGGCCGGGACCTTCTACGCCCACGAGACCTTCCGGGCACTCGGGCTCGGGGTCGACGCCGGCCTTCGCGTCGGCGTCGCGCCCTACACCGACGACACGGACCTCGACCGCCTGCTCACCGGCCTGACGGACGCCGTCCGGTGAGGGCGATGAGCCGGTCCTGACGCGAGGCGTCGGCGCCCACCTCGACCGCCGGCCCGCACACCCCTTCGCCCCGGATGTGCTCGCCGAAGCCGGCGATCGCGGCCTCCACGGTGTCGAGCTCACGATCGCTGAAGACGACGTCGACGCCCGCCGCGCAGCCGATGTCCCACCGGTGGACGAGCAGGTCGAAGCCGTAGAACTGGTCGAAGGCACCGCCGACGGTGCTCTGCCCGAAGGGGGTGTCGTAGGCCCGCTCGGCGAAGGTGTCGTCGGCGAGCTGCCGGGCGACGGCCTCGGCATGGGTGCGCCAGGCGGTGGCCCCGCCGAGAGCCTCGACCGTCGGCGCCGGGTCGGGCAGCTCGGCGCCGGCCTTGAGGAGGAAGTCGCGCTGGGTGTCGATGAGGTGCTGGATGACGTCGAGGCCGGACCACCCTTCGCACGGGCTCGGCCCGGCCAGCGCCTGCGGATCGGCGGAGTCGACGAGCCGCATGAGCGGCGTGTTCTTGCGGTCGAAGACGGATGCGGCGTCCTGGGGAAGAGGCATGGGGCCAGCCTGCCACTCCCGTCGGTGAACGACGCGCGAATGATCGGCGAAGGGTGGCGCGATCCCCTTGATCGACCGCTCCGCAGGCAGTGTCATGGGGCTCAAATGAGCGGGCTCTTCGTCGCTGTGGGCGACTCCTTCAGCGAGGGTGTGGGCGACCCGAACCTCCACTACCCCAACCAGGTTCGAGGCTGGGCCGACCGGATGGCGCGCCAGCTCGGCCGGGCCGATGCGCGGTGGCGCTATGCCAACCTCGCGATCCGCAGCAAGTTCCTCGACCAGGTCGTCGACGAGCAGCTCGACGCGGCGATCGCCATGCAGCCGACGCACATCTCCTTCTGCGCCGGCGGCAACGACCTCCTCTCCTTGCGCGCCGATCTCGACGGGATCACCGAGCGCTACCAGGCCGCGCTCGAGCGTCTCGTCGCCACCGGCGCCGAGGTCATCGTCTTCACGACCTACGAACCCCGGGCCAGCCGACTCCTCGAACCGCTCGTGCGCCGGGTGCGCACCTTCAACGCCGCGATCCGCGACCTCGCCGCCACCCACGACGCCACCCTCGTCGACCACACCCGGATGGACGAGTTCGACAACCGGGGCCTGTGGTCGATGGACCGGATCCACATGTCCCGCCCGGGCCACAAGCGGATGGCGGCCGCCGTCGCCGAGCGGATCGGGGTGCCGCACACGCTGAAGATCCGCGACCTCGTGCCCTTCGAGCAGCCCGGCTGGCGGCACATCCTCAGGACGGAGGCGCAGTTCGTGCGGGACGAGGTCGTCCCGCTCGTGCAACGGCGTCTGCGCGGGGAGTACGAAGGGGACACCACCCGCCCCAAGTGGCCGGAACCGATCCACCCGGCCGACGGCATGAAGCGCCTGGCCGCCGAGCAGGCCGCCGTCGACCGGCGCCTCCAGGCCTGGGGTGAGGTCCTCCACCGCGTCTGACGTCCCCTCCCACCTTCGGGGCGGAGGCGGTCAGCGCCGGCGCGGCTCCCAGACGACGAGCGCCTGGCTGGCCGAGCGCGGCCGCGGACGCTGGCCGCGGCGAAGGGCGACGATGTCACCCTCACGGCCGACGGCGAAGAAGCGCCGGCCCTCGCCCAGCGCCTCGCGGGCGTCGTCGAGCTCCTCGCCGAGCTCGGCAACCCGCGCCCGTAACGCCTCGACCTGGTGCTCGAGCTCGAAGATCCGCTGGATCCCCCCGAGGGAGACACCCTCCTCCTGGGAGAGCCGCTGCACCTCACGCAGCCGCGAGACGTCGGCCGCGCTGTACCGACGCCCGCCCCCGCGCGTGCGCGAGGGGATGACGAGGCCGATCCGGTCGTACTGCCGCAGGGTCTGGGCGTGCATGCCCGCGAGCTCGGCGGCCACGGAGATGACGAAGACGGGCGTCTCGTCGTCCCCGCTCAGCCCGGAGATCCTGGCCATCGCACTCCCTCCCTTCGTCGGTCAGTATCCCGCGGCCTCAGGCACCGGCTCGGGAGGCCAGGTCGGCGCGCGGGTCGTCGCTGCGGGCATCCCGGAGGACCTCGACGGCCTCCCGCTCGGCCTCATCGAGGTCCGTCGGGACGATGATCTGCACCTTGGCGAGGAGGTCCCCCTTCGCCTTGGCGGTGACGATGCCCCGGCCCTTGAGCCGCAGCACCCGGCCGCTCGGCGTACCGGGCGCGACCTTGACCTTGACGCTCGACCCGTCGAGGGTCGGCACGGACACGGTCGCCCCCAACGTCGCCTCGGCGAAGGTCACCGGGAGGTCGATCGTCAGGTGGTTCCCGTCCCGACCGAAGACCGGGTGCCGGGCCACCGAGACGGTGAGGATGAGGTCGCCGCGCGCGGCACCCCGGTCCCCGTGACCGCCCTTGCCCCGCAGGCGGATCTTCTGCCCGTCCTTGACGCCGGCAGGGATCTTGGCGTTGACCTTCTCCCCGTTGACGTCGAGGGAGATCGTGCGCCCCTCGACGGCATCGCGGAAGGACAGCTCCGCCGGGGCGGAGAGATCGGCCCCCTTCGAGGGACCGCGGGGCGCGCGGAACCCGGCGCCCTGCCCGCCGAAGCCGGCGCCGCCACCGCCGCCGAACATCGAGAGGATGTCCTCGAGGTCGGGCTCACCGGCACCACCCCCGGCGAAGGGGGAGCCGCCCCCGGTGCCGTAGCGCACCCGGGAGCCGCCCCCTCCCCCGCCGAAGGCGGAGAAGATGTCCTCGAAGCCCCCGTTGCCACCCGGGCCGCCGGCGGTGAACCGGGCACCGCCGCCGGCCATCGAGCGGAGCGCGTCGTACTCCTGACGCTGCTCGGGGTCGGAGAGCACGGCGTGCGCCTCACCGACGTCCTTGAACTTCTGCTCGGCGGCGGTGTCCCCCTCGTTGCGGTCGGGGTGGTACTGCTTGGCGAGCTTGCGGTAGGCCTTCTTGATCGTCGCCTCGTCGGCGTCCTTGGGGACACCGAGGAGCGCGTAGAAGTCCTTGTCCAACCAGTCCTGACTGGCCATGTCTCCTCCTCTCGGTCCTCTCGTGGTTACTGCGGGTCGGCGACGGCCACGCGGGCGGCCCGCAGGACGCGGTCGCCGGCCAGGTAGCCGGGCTGGAGCACGGTGACGATCGTCGTCGCCGTCGCGTCCGTGGGCAGCTCCTCGTCGCTCGCGTCCCACTCGACGTGCATGAGCGCCTCGTGGACGGTGGGGTCGAAGACCTCACCCTTGGCGCCGACACGCTGCAGGCCGTGCTTGCCGAGGGACTGCTCGAGCTTGTCGGCGATGGCCCGGAAGGGGCTACCCTCGGGCAGGTCACCATGCTGCTCGGCCAGCTGGATCTCGTCGAGCACCGGCAGGAGCGTCTCGAGCACCTCGTGGGCGGCGCGGGTCCGGTGCACCGGGAGGTCCCGGTCGACGCGCCGCTTGTAGTTGACGTACTCGGCCTGCAACCGCAGGTAGTCGTCCTGGAGCTGGTCCGCGCGAAGGGTGTCGGGGTGGACCTCCTCGGCCTCGCCCCCTTCGACGACGGGGGCGGCCCCGGCCTCCTCGGCCGGGACCACCTCCTCGTCAGCGACGGACTCGACGTCGACCTGCTCCTCGGCCTCCGGGTTCGCGGCGTCCGCGTCCGCGGTCGCCTCCGGGTCGATGGGCTGGTTCGGGTCGGTCACTTGTTCTCCTCGGTGTCGGCGTCGTCGACGACCTCGGCGTCGACGATGTCGTCGTCACCCTCGGTCTGGCCCTCGGCGCCCGGCTGGCCACCGGGGGCCTCGCCACCGGCCTGGCCCTCCTCGGCGGAGGCGGCGTAGAGGGCGGCGCCCATCTTCTGCGACTCCTCGTTGAGGGTGTCGACCTTCTTGTTGAGGTCCTCGACGCTGACCTCGGACTCCGGCTTGAGCGCCTCCTTGAGGTCGGCGAGCGCGTCGTCGACGGGCTTGCGCTGCTCGTCGGTGAGCTTGTCGCCGGACTCGGTGAGGAACTTCTCCGTGGAGTAGACGAGGTTCTCGCCGTTGTTGCGGGCCTCGGTCTCCTCACGGCGCTTGGCGTCCTCGTCGGCGTGGGCCTCGGCCTCCTTGACCATGCGGTCGATCTCCTCCTTCGACAGCGCGGAGCCGCCGGAGATGGTGATCTTCTGCTCCTGGCCGGTGCCCCGGTCCTTCGCGGAGACGTTGACGATGCCGTTGGCGTCGATGTCAAAGGTGACTTCGATCTGCGGCACGCCGCGCGGCGCC
>DXAR01000145.1 GCA_019116945.1 Candidatus Janibacter merdipullorum
GTCGGCGACGCCGATGGACAGGGCTTCGGTGGCGAGGACCTCGACGTCGGCGTGGGTGCCGTCGACCGCGGTGCGGCACTCCCGGCACTCGCCGCACCCGCCGGTCGGGCAGAGCAGCGCCCCGGCGAAGGCCCGCGCCGCCACCGACCGGCCGGACCCGGGCGGCCCGGTGAAGAGCCACGCGTGGGTCATCGCCCCGGGCTCGGCCACCGCCCGCTGCAGGGTGGCGACGGTCTGCGGCTGGCCGATGACATCGCGCCAGACCCCCGGCGCCCCCGTGGCGACGTCGGTCATGCCAGGCCCGCCTCGCGCACGCGCTCCCACACGAGGCGGGCGATCTCCTCCGGCGCGGCCGAGCCGTCGACGACGAGGTAGCGGTGGGGTGCCTCCTCGGCGAGTGCGCGGAAGTGCCCTCGGACCCGGTCGTGGAAGGCGTCGGCCTCCGACTCCATCCGGTCGTGCTCCGCGCCGCGGCGGCGCCGCCCTTCGCCCGGGTCGATGTCGACGAGGACGGTGAGGTCGGGGGCGAGGCCGCCCACCGCCCAGTCCTGGAGCTCGGCGACCTCGGCGGCGCCGAGATCACGGCCGGCGCCCTGGTAGGCGATCGAGGAGTCGGTGTAGCGGTCGGTGATGACGACGGCGCCCCGCTCCAGCGAAGGGAGGACGACCTCCTCGACGTGCTGGGCCTTGTCGGCGGCGAAGAGGAGGGCCTCGGCCCGCGGGGTGATTGCGGCCCCGTGGAGGACGAGCTCCCGCACCGCCGCGCCCAGCGCGGTGCCGCCGGGCTGGCGGGTGAGCACGACCTCGCGGCCGGCCTCCTCGAGGGCCGCGGCCAGCCGCACCACCTGGGTGGACTTTCCCGCCCCGTCGCCCCCCTCGAAGGCGATGAAGGTTCCCTCTCGTGAGCTCACCCCGCGAGCCTAGGGCAGGGTGGCGACAGCCCGGCGGTGGGTCACGGACCGTCCACATGCGCGGCGACCCCAAGGTCACAAGTAGGTCGCGACGGGGCGTAACCCACCACTTCGGCCGCGCTCTGGGTTATGTCTAAGAAGCCCGACCGTCGGGGTGGAAGGAAGCATCGTGGGCGAATTCATCGCGGACAAGTGGCAGGACATTGCCTTCAGGTCCTTCCAGCACGTCTCGCTCGTCGTCCAGGCGGTGATCGTGGCGACGATCATCGCGGTCCTCATCGCCGTCCTCGTGACCCAGGTCCCGCGGCTGAAGTCGGCGGCCAACATGATCAGCGCCATCGGCCTGACGATCCCCTCGCTCGCCCTCCTCGGCCTGCTCGTCCCACTCGTCGGCATCGGCACCATGTCCCCCTTCATCGCCGTCACCTTCTACGCGACCCTGCCGATCCTGCGCAATGCCGTCGTCGGGCTCACCGGCGTCAGTCCCACGCTCCTCGAGTCGGCGAAGGGGATGGGCATGGCCCCGATGACCCGCTTCCTGCGGGTGCAGCTCCCGATGTCCTGGCCGGTGATCATGGCCGGCCTGCGGGTGTCCACACAGATGTCGATGGGCGTGGCCGCGATCGCCGCGTACGTGCTCGGCCCGGGTCTCGGCGGCTACATCTTCACCGGCCTCGCCCAGACCGGCGGCGCCAACGCCCTCAACTACACGCTCGTCGGCACCTTCGGTGTCGTCATCCTGGCCCTGCTGCTCGATGCCGTCCTGCTGCTCGTCAGCCGACTCACCACCTCGAAGGGGATCCGCGTCTGATGTCCACCACCACGAGCGGCCAGACCGCGCCCGAGAGCGACTCCTCGGCCACGACTCCCGAGGTCAGCGGCGCCGAGATCGTCTTCGACGACGTCGTCAAGACCTACCCGGGGCAGAACACCCCCGCGGTCAACAACCTCTCCCTCACCGTCCCCGCGGGCGAGATCGTCATGTTCATCGGCCCCTCGGGCTGCGGCAAGACGACGACGCTGAAGATGATCAACCGCCTCCACGAGCCGACCTCCGGCACGATCACCATCGGCGGCGAGGACATTCGCGACAAGAACGCCACCGAGCTGCGCCGCACCATCGGCTACGTCATCCAGGGCGGCTCGCTCTTCCCCCACATGACCGTCGCGGAGAACATCGCGCTCGTGCCGGGCCTGCTCAAGTGGGACAAGAAGCGGATCGCCTCGCGCGTCGACGACCTCCTCGAGCTCACCGGCCTCGACCCCTCCCGCTACCGCGACCGCTATCCCAAGGAGCTCTCCGGCGGCCAGCAGCAGCGCGTCGGTGTGGCCCGCGGCCTCGCGGCCGACCCGCCCGTCCTCCTCATGGACGAGCCCTTCGGCGCGGTCGACCCGATCACCCGCCAGCGCCTCCAGGACGAGCTCATGAGCATCCAGGAGGAGCTGCAGAAGACGATCGTCTGCGTCACCCACGACATCGACGAGGCGGTCAAGCTCGGCGACCGGATCCTCCTGCTGCGCGAGGGCGCCCACATCGCGCAGTACGACACCCCGCAGACGATCCTGGCCAGCCCGGCGGACGAGTTCGTCGAGGACTTCGTCGGCGCCGGCTCCTCGCTCAAGCAGCTGAGCCTCTCCCGGGTGGACGAGCTGGAGCTCCAGGACCCCGTGCTCGCCAGCGTCGGGGACGACGGACGGGCCGCGGCCGAGGCGGCCCGGGCCGCCGGGCAGCGGGACGTCATCGTCCTCGACTCCCGGCGCCGCCCGGTCGGGTGGTACAGCCTGGGTGAGGCGAGCCGGATGAGCCGTCTGCCCGAGGAGTCCCACGCCGACATCTCCGTCATCGACCGACGGTCGACGATCAACGACGCCCTCGACTCGATGCTCGCGAGCACCCACGGTGGCGTCCTCGTCACCGGACGCCGCGACGAGTTCCTCGGCGTCGTGTCCTTCGAGGCGGTCACCCAGCACATCCAGGCGGCGAACGAGGAGGCGGCCGGCGATGAGTGACGACGCCACCGCCGCCTCCGTCGACACCGGTGTCGAGGACCGGAAGACGACGATCGGGCTGCTCATCGGGCTGCCCCTGCTCTGTGCGGTGATCCTCGGCGGATGGACGATCTGGCGCCAGACCGCCGACCTCGACGACATCGAGGCGCGCCAGCTCGCCTGGGGGACGATCCTCGACCTCACCCGCGAGCACATCGTGCTCACCCTCATCACGACGGCCGCCGTCCTCGTCACCGCGATCCCGGCGGGGATCCTGCTCACCCGGGGGACCTTCCGCCGTTACTCCGGCTTCGTCACCGGGTTCGCCAACGCCGGCCAGGCCGCGCCGGTCATCGGCCTCATCGTGCTCCTGGCCATCTGGCTCGGCTTCAATACGAGGACGGCCGTGCTCAGCCTGGCGATCTACGGCTTCCTCCCCGTCCTGCGCAACACCATCGTCGGTCTGCAGCAGGTCGACCAGACCCTCGTCGAGGCGGCCCGCGGCATGGGCATGTCGCCCCTGGCCGTGCTGCGCCGGGTCGAGCTCCCGCTGGCCATGCCGGTGATCATGGCCGGCGTGCGCACGGCACTCGTCCTCGTCGTCGGTGCGGCGAGCTTCGCCACCTTCATCAACGCCGGCGGGCTGGGCGCGCTCATCACCACCGGCATCACGCTCTTCCGCTACCCCGTGCTCGTCAGCGGCGCCATCATCATCGCCGTCGTCGCCCTGCTCGTCGACTGGGCCGGACGCGTCCTGGAGATGCTGCTCACCCCGAAGGGAACCTCGTGATGCGCCGGCTCCCCCGCCCTTCGTCCGATGTCTCGCGGCGCTCCCTCCTCCTCGGCGGGGCCTCGGTCCTGGGGCTCGGGCTCGCCGGCTGCGGCCTCGGGACCAGCGGCGGTTTCGTCCCCTCGGGCGCCGCCGCCGGCCCGATCAAGGACATCGACCTCTCGGGAGCCAGCATCGGGGTCGGGTCCAAGAACTTCACCGAGCAGCTCATCCTCGGCAAGATGGCCGTGATCCTCCTGCGGTCGGCCGGGGCAGACGCCGCCGACCTGACGAACATCCCCGGCTCCTCCAGCGCCCGGCAGGCGATGATCGAGGACCAGGTGCAGATGCAGTGGGAGTACACCGGCACCGCGTGGATCGCCTACCTCGGCGAGACGAAGCCGATCCCGGACGAGAAGAAGCAGTACGAGGCGGTCCGCGACCGCGACGCCGAGGAGAACGACCTCGTCTGGCTCGAGCCCGCGCCGATGAACAACACCTACGGCTTCGCCGCTCCGACGGAAAAGCTCGAGAAGCTCGGCATCACCAAGCTCTCGGAGCTGTCGAAGGTCCCCAAGGAGGACCTCACCTTCTGCGTCGAGTCCGAGTTCAACAACCGCAACGACGGCTTCGACCCGATGCTCAAGACCTACGGGATGGCGAAGGGGACGTCCTTCCCCACGGACAACGTCAAGGTCCTCGACACGGGCGCCATCTACGCCGCGACGGACAAGGGCACGTGCACCTTCGGCGAGGTCTTCACGACCGACGGGCGGATCAAGGCGCTCGACCTCACCGTGCTCGAGGACGACAAGGCCTTCTTCCCCAAGTACAACGTCGCGCCCGTGCTCACGCAGGCGGTCATGGACGAGTTCCCGGCCGTCGAGGACCTCTTCGCCCCGGTCGTGGAGAAGCTCACCGACGACGTGCTCATCGACCTCAACGCCAAGGTCGACGTGGACGGCGAGGACCCCGGCGACGTCGCCTTCGCCTGGCTCGTCGACGAGGGCTTCGTCGAGGAGTGAGGCGGGCCCGCCGACACTACGGTGGTCCCATGAGCTTCACCGACGAGACCTCCCGCGCCCTCTCCGCCCGCGCCCTCACCGCGCAGACCGACGGGCGCGTGCCGGGGCTCGCCGCGGGAGTGGCACGAAAGGGGCGCCTCGAGTGGTTCCGCGGCGTCGGGAGCCGCGACCTCGACTCCCCCGGTGACGCCCCCGACGCGGACACCCAGTACCCCGTGGCGAGCAACTCCAAGACCTTCACCGCGGTCGCGATCATGGCACTGCGTGACGAGGGTCGGCTCGACCTCGACGACACCGTCGACGAGCACCTCTCGGACAGCTCGCACGCCCGGGTGACGATCCGCCAGCTGCTCTCCCACACCTCCGGCATGCAGCGCGAGCCGGTCGGCGACGTCTTCGACACGCTCGTCATGCCGACCCGGGAGGAGCTCCTCGCCGGCTGGTCCACCGCCGAGCGGGTCGGCCGCCCCCACGACCGGTGGCACTACTCGAACCTCGGCTACGCCGTCCTCGGCGAGATCATCTCCCGCCTCGACGGGTGCACCTGGGAGGAGTCGATCCGCCGCCGGCTCCTCGAGCCGCTGGAGCTGACCCGGACCGGCACCACCCCCACGGGGCGCAGCGCGAAGGGGTACTACGTCCCGCCCTTCGTCGACGTGCCCGTCCCCGAGCCGGTCCTCGAGGCGAAAGCCATGGACCCCGCCGGCGGCCTCCTGTCGACGCCGACCGACCTCGCCCGGTGGGGTGGCTTCATCGCCGACCCGGTCGCGGAGATCCTCTCTCCCGACACCCTCGAGGAAATGTGCCAGCCGCAGGTCATGGCCGACACCGTCGGGTGGACCTCCGCGTGGGGACTGGGGTTCCAGCTCGTCCGCCACGAGGAGCGCACCTGGGTTGGGCACACGGGAGGTTGGCCCGGCTCGGTGACCGGCGTCTTCACCGAGCGATCCTCTGCCACAACGGGCCTCATCCTCATGAACAACTCCGCCCCGGTCCCGCCCGCGGCCGCGGCGATCGACCTGGGCACGATCTCCCTCGAGCGTGAGCCCGTCGAGGCCGAGCCGTGGGAGCCCGGCGCCGCCGTGCCCGAGGAGCTCGTCCCCCTCCTCGGCCACTGGTACTCCGAGGGGGGTCACTTCCTCGTGTCGGTGCGCCGGGGCACCCTCGAGATCCGGATCGCGGGCCAGCCGAAGGAGCAGCCGCCGTCGGTGCTCGAGCCCGACGGCGTCGACCGCTACCGGACCGTCTCCGGCCGCGAGCGCGGCGAGCTGCTCAGGGTCCAGCGGGACGCGAAGGGGGCGGTGAGCCACTTCAACTGGGCCACCTACCGCTTCACCCGGGAGCCCCTCGCCTTCGGCGAGTGGCTCTGACGTCCAGTCCTGCATCTGCCGAGGCAAATGCGACCGATCCCCGCATCTGCCGAGGGAGATGCGGGAAGGGGTCAGGAGAAGTGCTTGCGCAGCTCCCGGTTGAGGATCTTGCCGGTGGCATTGCGGGGCAGCTCGTCCATGAAGACGACCTCGCGCGGGATGCAGTGCCGGGCGCGGTGGGCCCGGACGTGCTCCTTGACGTCGTCCTCGGACAGGGTCTCGCCCGGGGTGAGCGCGACGAAGGCCGCCAGGCGCTGGCCGAAGTCAGGGTCCGGGACGCCGATGACCGACACCTCGCGCACGGCGGGGTGCTCGGCGAGGAGGCCCTCGACCTCGATGGGGTAGACGTTCTCACCGCCGCTGACGATCATGTCGTCGTCGCGACCGTCGACGAAGTACAGGTCGCCCTCGACGTGGCCCATGTCGCCGGTGGCGACGAGGCCGTCGACGAAGTCCTTCGTCGCGCCGCTCGTGTACCCGTCGAAGACGAGCTCGTTGCCGCAGAAGATGCGGCCCTTCTGACCGGCCGGGACCTCACGCCCCTCCGCGTCGAGGATCTTCACGACCGTGCCCAGCGGTGGGGTCCCGGCGGTGTTGGGGTCACGACGCATGTCCTCCGGCGTGGCGATGCACACCCACGAGGCCTCGGTCGAGCCGTAGAGGTTGTAGAGGACGTCGCCGTACTCGTCCATGAACTTCGTCGTGAAGCCCGAGGGGTAGGCCGACCCCGAGGCGGCGACGACGCGCAGCTGACGACGGTTGCGGGCGCCGGGATCACTCGGCAGCTCCATCATCCGCTGGAGCATGACCGGGATGGCGAACATCGCGTGCGGCTGCTGCTCCTCGAGGGCCTTGCGGGCCTCCTCCGGGCGGAAGCGGCGCTGGAGGATGATCGTCGCGCGCAGCGCCATCGACAGCTGCATGGCGGCGTAGCCCCAGGTGTGGAAGATCGGGGCCGAGATGAGGATCCGGTCGTTGGCGCGAAGGGGGATCCGGTCGATGATCGAGATGAGCGGGCCGAAGCCGCCCGGAGTCTTGCGGGCTGCTCCCTTCGGCGTGCCGGTCGTCCCGGAGGTGAGGATGATCGTCTTGCCACCGCGCGGGGGCACGGGGAGCTGCTCGGGGCGGGCGGTGGCCTCGACCTTGCGCGCCAGCTCGCTCTCGGTGATCTTCGGCAGGTCATCGGGCAGGTGGCTGACGACCTCGGTGAACTCGTCGTCGTGGATGAGGCCCTTGATCCCCTGCTGCTCCGCGACGAGCGCGAACTGGGGGCCGGCCAGACCGGTGTTGCCCAGAACGAGGTCGACCCCGACGGCGGCGGTGGCACACATGACCTCGATGGCCTGGACGTGGTTGCGGGCGAGGAGACCCAGACGGTCCCCCGGGCCGAAGCCGAGGTCGGTGAGGACGACGGCGATCTTCTCGGAGTTGGCGAGCAGCTCGGCGTAGGTCGTCGCCCCCCGGGACTCGTCGATGACCGCGACGGCCTTCGGCGACCGGTTGGCAGCCTGGCGGAGCTCGCCAGCGAGGCCGAAGCCCCACTTCTTCAGGGCGGTCAGCTGCTTGACCTGGTTGGCGGGCGGGCCGGGGGCCAGCATGCCGCGCTTGGCCATGGTCTTGATGACGGTCAGGTGGTTCATCTTCAGATCAGGCCTTCGGGATGTCGAACATGGACGGGAACTTCGCGGCGGCGGCTACATCACCCTTGACCTTGATCTTGCCGCGCATGACCATCATCGTCGGGTTGCCCCGACCCGTGACCATCTTCATGAACTCGGGGGGCGCCATCATCAGGGAGACGTCGTACTCGTCACCAGGCTCCTCGGAGACCCAGCACTCGCCGTCGTCGATGACGATCTCGTAGGTGTCGTGGGGCTGCTCGTCCGGCCCGCCCGTGATGCGGAACTGGGTCGTCGTCTGCACCCCGCCCGCACGATCGGCACGGAAGAGGGTCGGGAAGCGCTCGAAGATCGCCTCGAGGATCTCTCCCCGGTGCTCACCCCTCATGACGTCGGCGACCTCGCGGTCGGACATGGGCTTGACCGTCTGGGCGAATTCCTCGGGACTCATGGTCCCGAAGGTCGACGGGTCCAGTTCCATGGGGAGCTCCTTCGGTGCGGGTAGCTGGACCATACCGACGGGTAACCCCGAGCGGCAACGGTGGACGGGCCACGTGATGACCCTCACGCCTTCTTCGTCGTCGCCTTCTTCGTGGCGGTCTTCTTGGTGGCCGTCTTCTTCGCCGTCTTGGCGGTCTTCTTCGTCGCCTTCTTCGCGCTCTTCTTGCGCGTCGAGGGGCCCTTGGCGCGCTTCTCCGCGATGAGCTCGTAGGCCCGCTCGGCCGTCACGGTCTCCGGCTCGTCCCCGCGCCGGAGGGTCGCATTCGTCTCGCCGTCGGTGACATAGGGACCGAAGCGGCCGTCCTTGACGACGACCTTCTTGCCGCTCACCGGGTCCTCGCCGAACTCTCGGAGCGGCGGCTTGGCCGCGCGTCCGCGTTGCTTGGGCTGGGCATAGATCGCGAGCGCCTCCTCGAGGGTGATCGAGAAGATCTGCTCCTCTGTCTCCAGGGAACGCGAGTCGGTGCCCTTCTTCATGTACGGCCCGTAGCGGCCGTTCTGCGCGGTGATCGGCACCTCGACCTGCTTCTCGGTGCCGTCCTCGTCCGTCGTGGTCTCGGTGACCGTGCCCACGGTGCGCGGAAGCGAGAGCAGCCGGAGGGCCTGCTCGAGGTCGACGGTGGCCGGGTCCATGCCCTTGAAGAGCGACGCGGTCCGCGGCTTGACCTTGGCCTTGCCCCGCTTCGGCTTGTCCTCAGCCTCCTCGAGCACCTCGGTGACGAAGGGGCCGTAGCGCCCGGTCTTGACGATGACGTCGCGACCGGTCTCCGGGTCCTGCCCGAGGAGCCGGCCGTCGTCGGAGGCCTGGGCGAGGAACTCGCGAGCCATCGCCGGCGTGAGCTCGTCGGGGGCGATGTCATCGCTGATCGAGGCCCGCTTCGGCTTCGCCGCGGCGTCCGCCGCGTCACCGGTGACCTCGCCGGTCTTCGGGTCCACTCCGGTGGGGACGAGGTCCTCGACGTAGGGCCCGTAGCGGCCGACCCGCACGACGACGCCGTCACCGATCTCGATGGTGGAGATGGCCTTGGCGTCGATGTCGTCGAGGTCCGAGACGAGCGCCGCCAGCCCCTCGCTGCCCTGGTCGTCGCCGTAGTAGAAGCGCTGCAACCAGGCCACCCGCTCGGTGGAGCCGGAGGCGATGAGGTCGAGGTCCTCCTCCATCGACGCGGTGAAGCGGTAGTCGACGAGTCGGCTGAAGTGGACCTCCATGAGCCGGGTCACGGCGAAGGCGAGCCACGTCGGGATGAGCGCGCTCCCCTTCCGCCGGACGTAGCCGCGGTCCTGGATCGTGCTGATCGTCGAGGCATAGGTGGAGGGCCGGCCGATCCCGAGCTCCTCCATCTTCTTCACGAGGGAGGCCTCGGTGTAGCGCGCCGGCGGGGAGGTCTCGTGACCCGAGGCCCGGGCGTCGACGACGTCGACATCGGACCCCTCGGCGAGCTTCGGCAGGCGGGCCTCGCCGTCCTTCTTCGGCTCGCGGGGCTCGTCGGTGCCCTCCTCGTAGGCCGCCAGGAAGCCTTTGAAGGTGATGACAGTGCCGGACGCGGAGTACTCGGCGGCGCGGGCCACCTCGCAGCCGCCGAGGTCGGCGTGCAGCTTGATCGTCGCCGTGGAGCCCTTGGCATCGGCCATCTGCGAGGCGATGGTCCGCTTCCAGATGAGCTCGTAGAGCTTGAACTCGTCGCCCCGGAGCTCACCAGCCACCTGGGCCGGCGTGCGGAAGCGGTCACCGGCGGGCCGGATCGCCTCGTGCGCCTCCTGCGCATTCTTCGCCTTCTTGCCGTAGACGCGCGGGGACTCCGGCACGAAGTCCGCGCCGTACATGTCGCGGGCCTGCCCACGGGCAGCGGAGACGGCGGCACCCGAGAGATTGGTGCTGTCGGTACGCATGTAGGTGATGTAGCCGTTCTCGTACAGCTTCTGGGCGACGCCCATGGCCGCCTTGGAGCCGAGGCCGAGCTTGCGGCCAGCCTCCTGCTGCAGGGTGGAGGTCGTGAAGGGGGCGTACGGCCGACGGGTGTAGGGCTTCTCCGAGACGGAGGTGACGGTGGCGTCCGCGGCGATCGTCGCCTCGGCGACCGCGGTCGCGGCCCGCTCGTCGAGCTGGCGGGCACTCCCTTTGAGCGCACCGGTGTCGTCGAAGTCGCTCCCCGTGGCGACCTTCGTCCCGTCGAGGGAGGCAAGACGGGCGGCGAAGGGGGCGGAGCCGGAGGAGAAGCGGCCCTCGACGCTCCAGTAGGAGGCGACTTTGAAGGCCATCCGCTCGCGCTCGCGCTCGACGACGATCCGGGTTGCGACGGACTGGACGCGGCCCGCGGAGAGCTTCGCCTGGACCTTGCGCCAGAGCACCGGGGAGACCTCGTAGCCGTAGAGGCGGTCGAGGATGCGGCGCGACTCCTGGGCGTTGACGAGGTCGATGTCGAGGTCGCGGGTCTCCTCGACGGCCCGCTGGATGGCCTCCTGGGTGATCTCGTGGAAGACCATCCGCTTGACGGGGACCTTCGGCTTGAGGGTCTCGAGGAGGTGCCAGGCGATGGCCTCACCCTCGCGGTCCTCATCCGTGGCGAGGTAGAGGGTGTCGGCGTCCTTGAGGAGGCGCTTGAGCTCGGTGACCTTCTTCTTCTTGCCCGGGTCGACGACGTAGTAGGGCTCGAAGCCCTCCTCGATGTTGATCCCGAAGCGACCGAAGGGTCCCTTCTTCATCTCCGCAGGCATCTCCGAGGGCGTGGGGATGTCCCGGATGTGCCCCACCGATGCCTCCACGACGAAGTCCTTGCCGAGGTACCCGGCGATCGTCTTGGCCTTGGCGGGCGACTCCACGATGACGAGCTTGTTGGCCATGCGTGCCTCTTCTCCTGACCTCCGTGCAGCGGATTCGTCGCTGCTTCGACGGGTGATCATCTGGCGCTGACCGTACTACGCCGCGGCGAGGGCGAGCGCACCACTGGATTTTTGTTGAATATACAACTACTATGAAGCCATGACGACGACTCCTCCCGTGCTGTTCCTCTCCCACGGCGCCCCGATGCTGGCCGACGACGCTCGCTGGACCGCTGAGCTGGCGCACTGGGCGGGCACCTTCGAGAAGCCGAAGAACATCCTCATGGTGTCCGCCCACTGGGAGAACGCCCCGGTGACCGTGAGCCCCAGCCAGCGCACGGTCCCCCTGACGTACGACTTCTGGGGGTTCCCGCAGCGCTTCTTCGAGGTCACCTACGACGCCCCCCTGGCACCGGACCTCGCCTCCGAGGTCTCGGCCCTGCTCGGGACGAAGGGGGTGCAGGTCCAGCACGACGAGACCCGCGGCCTGGACCACGGCGCCTACGTGCCCCTCGTCGAGATGTACCCCGCCGCCGACGTCCCCGTCCTCCAGATGTCGATGCCGACCCTCGACCCGCACGAGCTCATCGACCTCGGTCGCTCGCTCGCCCCCCTTCGTGACCAGGGGACGCTCATCGTCGGCTCCGGCTTCACCACGCACAACCTCCGCTGGTTCAACCCCGGGGCCGGCGCCGACGCCCCACCGCCGAGCGCGTCGAGCGAGTTCGACCACTGGGCCGCCGAGACGGTGGACGCCGGTGACGTCGACACGCTCGAGCGGATGCTCGAGCTCGCCCCCGCCGCCCGGGAGGCCCACCCCCGGACGGAGCACTGGGCGCCGCTCTACGTCACGATGGGCGCCGCCGAGGCCTCCGGTGCGACCGAGCGGCAGACGGCCATCGACGGATTCTGGTTCGGCCTGTCGAAGCGGTCGTGGCAGTTCAACTGACGTTCACGCAGCGGGGACCCCTCCCCATCGCCCGCTCGTGGCGTCGTCGTTAGAGTCACTCCCAGAGACGGCGGCCGCCCATGGACCGCCCACGACCGGGGAGGACCCATCATGAAGAAGCTCGCCACCATCGTCGCCGCCAGCGGCCTCGCCCTCGGCCTCAGCGCCTGCGGCGGCGCCGACAACGAGGCCGAGCAGGCCGTCCTGGACTTCGGCCAGGCGGTCCAGGACGAGGACTTCAAGGCCATCTGCGATGCCTTCGACCCGGAGCTCGTCAAGGCCATGGAGCAGGGCGGCCAGGACTGTGCCGAGGGCATGGAGGAGAACTGGGACCAGATCGGCGACGAGGTCCCGGAGGACGCCGAGATGGACATCCAGGAGTCGAAGATCGACGGCGACACGGCCACCGTCACCGTCAAGGACGACGACGACAAGGAGCAGGACATCCCGCTGAAGAAGGTCGACGGCGACTGGAAGATCAGCGTCGGAGACATGTGATCTCCTCCGCCCGGGCGCCACACCCGGGCACCTGACGACGGGCGCTGCCTCCTCCCGGGGGGCGGCGCCCGTCGTCGTTGTCAGGCACGGAGAAGGGGGCAGCAGCCGTCGGCGGTCAGCCGTCGAGCAGGAGCCCGTCCGCGGCGAGCCGGCGAATGAGGGAGACCCCCCGCGCGAGCGCCTCGTCGGTCGCGAGGTCGAGCAGCCCCGAGATCGCCGTGAGGGACTGGCGTGCGGTGAGTTCGCCGTCGCACACGGAGACGAAGGCCGCGTCGAGGGTGTCGAGTCGGATCGACCGGGCGAGGCCACCACCCTGGCGGAGCACGATGACGTGCGGGTCCTGCGCCCCCGGCACCGCGTGGGTCTCGGTCGTCACGTCCTCGGCGCACCGCCAGGCGGTGTCGAGGAGGTCGTCGTCGCTGCGGCCGGCGAGGGCGTCGCGCGCGGCGATCCCCGCCGCGATCGTCGGGCCCATCGGGGCGGCGACCGGCCCGGAGATCTCGACGAGGTCGACGAAGGGCGCCCGCGAGGTCGTCGGCCGGTGCAGGGTGATGATCCCGAAGCCGATCTGCGTCACGCTCCGGGCGGCGAAGTCGTCGAGCCAGGCCCCCACGAGCGCATCGTGCTCGGGGGTCCCGGGCAGGTGACCGCCGTCGCGGGACCACAGCTCGGCGTACTCGGCCGGGTCCTGCACGTCCCGCTGGACGACCCACGCGTCCAGGCCGCTCTCGGCGACCCACTCCCCGACCCGGTCCCGCCAGTCCTGCCCCTCGCGGGTCTCCCAGTTGCCGAGGAGCTGCGCGATGCCCCCGGGCGCGAGGTGGGCACCGACCCCCTTCGTCAGGGCGGCGACGACGGCGTCGCCCGCCGCACCGCCGTCCCGGTACTCGTAGCGCGGCACGCCCTCGGCCCGTGGGGTGATGACGAAGGGAGGGTTGCTGACGATGAGGTCGAAGGTCTCCCCCGCCACCGGGTCGAGGAAGGACCCGCTGCGCAGGTCCCAGTCCGCGCCGTTGAGCGCGGCGTTGAACTCCGCGTAGCGCAGCGCCCGCTCGGACAGGTCGGTGGCGACGACCGAGGCGGCGTGCCCGGAGAGGTGGAGCGCCTGCACCCCGGACCCGGTCCCGAGGTCGAGCGCGCGCTGCACGGGGGTGCGCGGCGTCCACGAGGCGAGCGTCGCGGAGGCACCACCGATGCCGAGGACGTGGTCGACGGGTAGGGGTCCCCCGCCGGCGTGGGCGGTCGGGTCGGACGCGATCCACCAGCAGTTGCCGAGGTCGTCCCCGTGGGGACGCAGGTCGCAGACGGCGATGACGTGCGCGCCGTGCGGCTCGACGATGCCGAGGGTGACCGCTCCGGTGACGCCGGTGCGGGGCAGGGCCCGGCCGAGGTCGTCGGCGGCCGTGGGCAGGCCGAGGCCGAAGCAGCCGATGAGGACACCGAGCGGGTCGGTGGCCCCGGCCACCGCGCGCCGGGCGGGAAGGATCTGCCCGCGGCCGAAGGCCGCGGACGCGAGCGGGCCGAGGCGCTCGTCCACGGC
Source organism: Candidatus Janibacter merdipullorum (assembly GCA_019116945.1). GTDB lineage: Bacteria > Actinomycetota > Actinomycetes > Actinomycetales > Dermatophilaceae > Janibacter > Janibacter merdipullorum. The sequence continues at coordinate 13,992 of DXAR01000145.1, forward strand.
CTCGACCCGGAAGCCGGCCGCGGCCAGGTCCTCCCGGAGCGCGTCGAGGAGTGCCGGGTCGGTGTGCGGTGTCGCCGAGGTGGTCACCTGCCCGAGCCTAGGCCCGGTCGCCGGCCAGATCCTCCTGCGTCTGCCCCATCGCCACGTCATCGCGCTTGGTGAGCACGAGTGCGACGACGAGGACGAGGAGCGCGCCGACGGCGATGCCCCACCGGATCATCTGCTCGGTGTCGCCCCCGACGTAGAGGGTGATGATCGCCGGGGCGATGAGCACGGCGACGAGGTTCATCACCTTGATGAGCGGGTTGATCGCCGGTCCGGCGGTGTCCTTGAAGGGGTCACCGACCGTGTCCCCGATGACCGAGGCCTCGTGGGCGGGAGAGCCCTTGCCGCCGTGGTGACCGTCCTCGACGATCTTCTTCGCGTTGTCCCAGGCGCCACCGGAGTTGGCGAGGAAGACCGCCATGAGCGCGCCGCAGGCGATGGCCCCGGCGAGGAACCCGGCGAGGGCGCCGATCCCCAGCCCGAAACCGACGACGACGGGGGTAAGGGCGGCGAGCAGACCCGGTGTCGCCAGCTTGGTCAACGAGTCACGGGTGCAGATGTCGACGACCTTGGCGTACTCCGGCTTCTCGGTGCCCTCCATGATCCCGGGGTGCTCACGGAACTGCCGGCGCACCTCGTGGACGATCGACCCGGCGGCCACGGTGACGGCGTTGACCGCGAGCCCCGAGAAGAGGAAGACGACCGCGGCACCGATGAGCAGCCCGACGAGGACATTCGGCGCGACGACCTGGGTGCTGATCATCTGCTCAAGCTCGGCCGCTCGCTCCTGGGAGACCGACCCGGCCTCGACGGAGTCGAGCGCGCCGCGCCAGGCGTCGGTGTAGCTGCCGAAGAGCGCGGTCGCCGCGAGGACGGCCGTGGCGATGGCGATGCCCTTGGTGATCGCCTTGGTCGTGTTGCCGACCGCGTCGAGCTCGGTGAGCACCTGCGCGGCCTCACCGTCGACGTCGCCGGACATCTCGGCGATGCCCTGGGCGTTGTCCGAGACCGGCCCGAAGGTGTCCATCGCGACGATGACACCGACGGTCGTGAGGAGGCCGCAGCCCGCGAGGGCGATGAAGAAGAGGCCGAGCGTCACCGAGGACCCGCCGAGGAGGAAGGCGAGATAGATGACGACGGCGATCGTCGTCACCTTGTAGACCGCGGACTCCAGACCGAGGCTGATGCCGGAGAGGATGACGGTGGCGGCGCCGGTCTCGGTGGTGCGGGCGACGTCCGCGGTGGGGCGCTTGTCCGTGCCCGTGTAGTAGCCCGTCATCCGCAGGATGACCGCGGCGAGGACGATCCCGAGGAGCACCGCGAGAAGGGCGGCCCGACGGGGGTCACCGAGGAGCCCGGAGATGGTCTCGTCCTCGCTGCCGAGGGCCTGGTAGGTCGACGGGAGGTAGAGGTAGGCCGCGGCGGCGGACAGGATGGCGGAGATGCCCGCCGCGATGTAGAAGCCGCGGTTGATCGCATCGAGGGCGGACTCCTCCCCCCTCGCCCGGGTGATGAAGATGCCGAGCATCGCGGTCACCGCGCCGATCGCGGGGATGAGCAGGGGGAAGACGAGGCCGTGGGCGCCGAAGGCGGCCGAGCCGAGGATGAGGGCGGCGACGAGCATGACGGCGTAGGACTCGAAGAGGTCCGCGGCCATGCCCGCGCAGTCCCCGACGTTGTCACCGACGTTGTCGGCGATGGTCGCCGCGTTGCGGGGGTCGTCCTCGGGGATGCCGGCCTCGACCTTGCCGACGAGGTCCGCGCCGACGTCCGCGGCCTTGGTGAAGATGCCGCCACCGACGCGCATGAACATCGCGAGGAGGGCGGCGCCGAAGCCGAAGCCCTCCAGGACCTTCGGCGCGTCACCGCGGTAGGCGAGCACGACGATGCCGGCGCCGAGCAGCCCCAGGCCGACGGTGAACATCCCGACCGTGCCGCCGGTGCGGAAGGCGATGCGCATCCCGTCGTCCCGGCCGCTCGTGCGCGCCGCCTCGGCGACGCGGACATTCGCCTTCACCGCGAGGCTCATCCCGAGGTACCCGATGGCCGCGGAGAAGGCGGCCCCGAGGACGAAGAAGCCGGAGCGGCCCCAGCGGACCCCGGCCGAGTCGGCCGGCAGGAGGAGGAGCAGGATGAAGACGAGGGCGACGAAGACGACGAGGGTCCGGAACTGTCGCCGCAGGTAGGCGTGGGCCCCCTCCTCGACCGCGCCGGCGATCTCCTGCATGCGCTCGGTACCGGCGTCGGCGGCGACGACCTGGCGCTGGAGGATCACCCCCAGCACGAGGGCGACGAGCCCGATGGCGGTCACCCCACCGATGAGGGCGAGGTTGGTGGAGTCGAGCGAGATCGTCGAAGCGGCGGTCAGTGTCGCGTGCGTGCCGGCCATGCCATCCTCCTTGATGGACTCGGATCACGGCCGGACCGACGTCGTGGCAGCCACGACCGTTGGCCCACACTACTGCTCAGGCCGCTCCCGGGGGTGGAGGCGAGCAGGAGGCTCCACGTCGACGGGGTGCCTTCATGTCGGCACCGCGGGTTACGTGTCGCGGCCCCCCGCGGACTCTTCCGCTGCCCGAACGGCGCCCTCGAGGTCCGGGTGGATCGCGAGGAGCTGGTCGAGCCCCGTGATGGTGAAGACCCGCAGCACGCGCTCGTGGGAGGCGGCGACGGTCATCGTCCCGCCGTGCCGCGCGAGACGCTTGAGTCGCCCGACGACGATCCCCAGACCGGTGGAGTCGAGGAAGGTCACGTCGCTGAGGTCGAGGACCAGCCGACGGTGTCCGTCGGCGATGAGTGCCTCGAGGGCATCGCGCAGCACAGCGGCGGAGGTCACATCGATCTCCCCTGCGACGTGGACGATGTGGACCTCCCCGGCTTCGCTGGTGGTGACGGAGATGGACACCGGCCTACCGTAAAGCACATGTCCGCTTCCTCCGAGCCAGCCTCCGACCGGCTGCTCGCCCGCCTCGCCGCAGGGCGGGAGGACCGGCTGCGCCACACCGAGCGGATCCCGGCCCGCTCGGCACGGGAGATCGAGGTGCCCGCGTGGGTGGCTCCTCCCCTTCGGCAGGCGCTCGCCGGGGCGGGCATCGAGCGGCTGTGGTCGCACCAGGCGGAGGCCGCTCAGGCCGCCCACGACGGTCGGCACGTCGTCCTGTCCACGGGGACGGCCTCGGGCAAGTCGCTGGGGTACCTCCTCCCTTCGCTCACCGCGGTCCTCGACGGACGGTCCGCGGCCAACGGTCGGGGCGCGACCGCCCTCTACCTCTCCCCGACCAAGGCCCTCGCCGCCGACCAGCTCACGCGCATCCAGTCCTGGGCGATCCCCGGGGTCCGCGCGGCGACCTACGACGGGGACACGCCCGCCGACGAGCGGCGCTGGATCCGCGACCACGCCGACGTCATCCTCACCAACCCCGACCTCGTCCACCACTCCCTGCTGCCGGGCCACGAGCACTGGGCCCACGTGCTGCGCCGGTTGCGCTACGTCGTCATCGACGAGTGCCACGTCTACCGGGGGATCTTCGGCTCGCACGTGGCGCTCCTCCTCCGTCGGCTACGGCGGGTCGCCCGGAGGTACGGCGCGGACCCCGTCTTCGTCCTCGCCTCGGCGACCGTGGGGGACCCAGGCGGGCACGCGGCCCGGCTCGTCGGCGACGAGGTGCTCGCGGTGACCGAGGACGGCTCCCCTCGCGGTGGCCTGACCTTCGCGCTGTGGCAGCCCCCGGAGGACGACGACGGAGGCCGCCGCTCCCCCACGACCGAGGCGGCCGAGCTCATGGCCGAGCTCGTGGCCCAGAACGTCCAGACCCTCGCCTTCGCCCGCTCCCGGGCCGGTGTCGAGGCGCTGTCCTCCTCCGCCTCGCGGCAGACGAGCGCCGCCGACGAAGGGCGGATCGCCGCCTACCGGGGTGGTTACCTGCCCGAGGAGCGGCGGATCATCGAGCATCGCCTCCGTGACCGTGACCTCCTCGGTCTGGCCGCGACGAATGCCCTCGAGCTGGGCATCGACATCGCCGGCCTCGACGTCGTCCTCATGGCGGGGTGGCCGGGTCGGCTGGCCTCGCTGTGGCAGCAGGCCGGTCGCGCGGGGCGGGACGGGCAGGACGCTCTCGCAGTCCTGCTCGCCGCCGACGACCCGCTCGACTCGTGGCTCGTCGAGCACCCGGAGGCGATCTTCGACGCGCCGGTCGAGTCGAGCGTCCTCGATCCGACGAACATCCACGTCCTCGTCCCCCACGTCGCCTGCGCTGCCGCCGAGGTGCCGGTGACCCGCGACGACGAGCGCTGGTTCGGACCCCAGCTCGACGGCGTGCTCGAGGTCCTCGTCTCGCGTGGGATCCTGCGGGCCCGCCCGGCAGGGTGGTTCTGGACCCGGCCGGACCGACCGGGTGAGCACGTCTCCCTTCGGGGGATCGGTGAGGTCGTGAGCATCGTCGAAGGGAGGTCCGGCCGGGTCGTGGGCACCGTCGACGAGGCGGCCGCCCACAGCCAGGCCCACACCGGGGCCGTCCACGTGCACCAGGGGCAGACCTTCGTCGTCACGGACCTCGACCTGGAGACCTCGACGGCGACGGTGACGCGCGGCGACCCGGGGTGGAGCACGCACGCGCAGTCGGTCTCCTCCTTCGACATCGTCGCCGAGGAGTCGGGGGCGGACCACGGGCCGGTGCGGGTCTCCTTCGGCCGGGTGGACGTGCGCCGGCAGGTCACCGGATTCCTGCGGCGGCTGCCGAGCGGTGAGGTCATCGGCCGGCACGAGCTCGACCTGCCGGAGCGGACGCTCTCGACCCGGGCCGTGTGGTGGACGATGACGCCGGACGCGCTGGCGGCCGCCGGCGTCGCGGAGGCCGACGTGCCGGGGGCCGCGCACGCTGCCGAGCACGCCGCCATCGGGATGCTGCCCCTGCTCGCGACGTGCGATCGGTGGGACATCGGCGGGGTGTCCACCGCCCTGCATCCGGACACCGGGCTGCCGACGATCATGGTCTACGACGGGCACCCGGGTGGCGCCGGCTTCGCGGCTCGGGCCCACGAGCGGATCGTCGACTGGCTGCGGATGACCCGGGAGACGATCGCCTCGTGCGGCTGCTGTGGGGAGGGCTGCCCGAGCTGTGTCGTCTCCCCGAAGTGCGGCAACGGCAACGAACCCCTCGACGCCCGCGGTGCCGTGGCCCTGCTTGACCTGCTCCTCGACTCCCTGGCGCCTACAGTGAGCGAGCGCCTCGAGCCGGGCGCCACCGGCTCCCCTGCGGAAAGGTCCTCGTGATGGTCATCCTCGGCATCGTCATCGTGCTCGTCGCACTCCTCCTCGCCGCGGCCCTGCTGATCGGGACCTCCGACCCGGAGGTGTCGGGCCAGGACGTCGACATCCAGCTCTTCGACGCGGTGACGATCACGCTCAACCCGCTGACGATGGTCATCGCCGGCATGGTCGCGATGTTCCTCCTGTGGCTCGGGCTCGTCCTCATCAA
>DXAR01000146.1 GCA_019116945.1 Candidatus Janibacter merdipullorum
CACGTGGCGCAGTTCCGGCGCCTCTTCTGGATCATGCTCGTCCTCGCGATCCCGGTCGTCGGCTGCAACGACATGTTCGCCGACCTCGTGGGCTACTCCCTGCCGCAGGGGGAGTGGGTCTCGTGGGTCTCCCCGATCCTCGGGACGGTCATGTACGTGTGGGGAGGTTCTCCCTTCCTCACGGGTGGTGTCTCGGAGATCCGGTCCCGCCAGCCGGGCATGATGCTCCTCATCGCGCTGGGCATCACCGTGGCCTTCGTCGCGTCGTGGGGGGCCAGCCTGGGCGTCCTGCACCACGAGCTGAACTTCTGGTGGGAGCTGGCGCTCCTCGTCGTCATCATGCTGCTCGGGCACTGGATCGAGATGCGCTCGCTGGCCCAGACGAGCTCCGCGCTCGACTCGCTCGCTGCGCTCCTGCCCGACGAGGCGGAGCGGCTCGAGGGCGAGGACGTCGTCACGGTCGCCCTGGCTGATCTGCGGCTCGGCGACGTCGTCGTCGTCCGTCCGGGTGGGGCGGTTCCGGCCGACGGGATGATCGTCGACGGGTCGGCGAGCATGGACGAGTCCATGGTCACCGGTGAGTCGACCACCGTGCGCCGGACGAAGGGGGAGACCGTCGTCGCCGGGACCGTCGCCACCGACTCCGGGCTGCGCATCGAGGTCACCGCGATCGGGGACGACACCGCGCTGGCCGGGATCCAGCGGCTCGTCAGCGACGCCCAGGGGTCGTCGTCGCGCGCCCAGCGGATCGCGGACACCGCCGCCGGGTGGCTCTTCTGGTTCGCCCTCGGGGCCGCCGCGATCACCGCGGTCATCTGGTCGCTCCTCGGGCTCCCGGACAGCGCCGTGGTGCGCACGGTCTCGGTGCTCGTCATCGCCTGCCCGCACGCGCTGGGTCTGGCCATCCCGCTCGTCGTCTCGATCGCGACCGAACGGGCGGCTCGCGGCGGTGTGCTCGTGCGCGACCGGCTCGCCCTGGAGTCCATGCGGACCGTCGAAACCGTCCTCTTCGACAAGACGGGGACCCTGACGAAGGGGGAGCCCACCGTCACCGCCGTCGAGTCGGTCGCGGGTCGGGACGAGGCGGCGGTCCTCACCGTGGCGGCGTCCGCCGAGGGCGACAGCGAGCACCCGCTCGCGCGGGCCATCGTCGGCGCCGCTCGGAGCCGGGAGCTCGACGTGCCCACGGCAGCGGACTTCTCCTCCTCTCCTGCGGTCGGTGTGCGGGCCACGGTCGACGGCGTCGTGACCGAGGTCGGGGGCCCCTACCTCCTCGAGGAGCACGGCCTCGACGAGCTGCCGGTCGCCGAGGCCTGGCGGGCCGAGGGGGCGATCATCCTCCACGTCGTCGCCGACGGCGAGGTCATCGGCGCCCTTCGACTCGCCGACGAGATCCGGCCCGAGTCCCGGGACGCCGTCGCGGCCCTCCATGCCGCGGGTGCCCAGGTGGTCATGATCACCGGTGACGCGCAGGCGGTGTCCGACACGGTGGCGAAGGAGCTGGGCATCGATCGCGTCTTCGCCGGCGTGCGACCGGAGGGCAAGGCGGCCAGGGTCACCGAGCTGCAGGACGAAGGGCGCCGCGTGGCCATGGTCGGCGACGGCGTCAACGACGCCCCGGCGCTCGCGCAGGCCGACGTCGGCATCGCGATCGGGGCCGGGACGGACGTGGCCATCGGTTCCGCGGGGGTCATCCTCGCGAGCTCGGACCCGCGATCGGTCCTCTCGGTCATCGAGCTCTCCCGCGCCTCCTACCGGAAGATGAAGCAGAACCTCTGGTGGGCCGGCGGCTACAACCTCATCTCCGTGCCGCTCGCCGCAGGGGTCCTCGCGCCGATCGGCTTCGTCCTGCCGATGAGCGTCGGCGCGATCCTCATGTCGGCCTCGACCGTCGTCGTGGCGCTCAACGCCCAGCTCCTGCGCCGGCTCGACCTCACGCCGGCACGGAGCGTGCAGTCCTTCCTCGGCAGCGAGTCCGGTGGGGTCAGCTGAGCGTGGCAGCGAGCTCGGCGGCGGCCGGCCCGATCGCATGGCCGAGGCGAGAGGCCTCGTCGACGGCGTCCTGGTACCTGCCGCCGACGAAGAGGGCGACGTCCTCGTGGGAGGAGCGCAGCGTCGCCACGAGCTCGCGTGCGGCGGGGAGGTCCTCCCGGTCGGGCACGCTGAGCACCGCGCACCGCGCGCGGTGGATGCCCACGGTCGCGCTCCACGCCGAGGAGGGCAGGTCGGGGCCGAGGTAGATCGTCGTGAGCCCACGACGGCGAGCCGCGACGGCGAAGGCGAAGATCCCGAGCTCGTGGTGGACGCCGGCAGGGAGCCCGATGACCACCGTCGGGCCCACGGCATGGCTGGCCGCCGCGTCATAGGCAGAGGCCAGCCGGCGCAGCACGGCGTGCGCGACGAGGTGCTCGCCAGCGACGGAGATCCGGCCATCGGCCCAGGCCCGTCCGACCTCCTCGAGCGCCGGCATGAGCCAGTCGTCGACGACCGACTCGAAGGAGGTCAGCGCGAAGCGCTCGTCGAGGACCGCCGCCACCGCGGCCGGGTCCATCTCGGCGGCGGCCTCGACGAGGCGGGTCGTCGGCGCCCGGTCTCCCGGCGGAGGAGGGGGAGGTGACGGGGTGGCCTCGCGGACCGTGGTGTCTCCCACCTCGCGCTGCCGGTTGACTTCCGCCGCAGCGGTGCTCGCACTCCAGCCGTCGGCGACGAGGGCGGCCATGTCCCGGATGCGGTCCAGCGAGTCCTCGTCGTAGAGCCGATAGCCGGCGTCCGTGCGGGAGGGCTCCACGAGGTCGTAGCGCCGCTCCCAGGCGCGCAGGGTCGCTGCCGGCACGCCGGTGAGCTCCGCGGCGCGCTTGATCGTGTACATCCCGGTGGGTCCTCGTGCCTCTCAGAGCAGGGGTAGCTCTCGGTTGAGCGCGGCCTCGGCCTCGTCACCGAGCCTCGTCAGCTGGCCCCGCAGGAAGGGTGTGGCCAGCCGGGCGAGGCCCGTGAAGGTGAAGTCCGCCTCGTAGACGAGCACCGTACCCGCCCCATCGGGCCCGGGGCTGATGGACATGGTGTCCCGGGTGATGACCGTGGCGTTCTCGCCCCGCATGACGACGAGGCGGTCGGGCAGCAGGTCCACGGTGACATAGGTCAGCTCGGTCTCCCGGCCGCGGAAGACCGACCGGTTGCGGTACCGGGTGCCGACGCCGCCGTCCCCGGCGACGCGGGTCGTCTCGAGCGTCCCCGGGTCCCACTCCTCGCTCGAGGTGAAGTCCTTGAGGTAGGCGTAGACGACCGAGGGGGGCGTGTTGGCGACGGTGATGGTGCGGGTGATCCTCATGAGCGCTCATCCTTGGACAAACCTTTGACAGCATGGCGCTGACAACTCTACTGTCGTGGACAAAGGTTGAACAATCCTTTGGCGCCACGGTGACGAACCCCTGAGGTCCACCTGTCCGTCCCGCCCCAGGAAACGCCGCAGGAGCACGTCCGTGACCGACTCGCACACCCACCTCACCCGCTCCCGACCCACAGCAGCCGTCATCGGTTCGGGGGTCTCCGGGCTCACCGCCGCCCACGTGCTCTCGCGCAGCCACGACGTCACCCTCTACGAGGCGGACCAGCGCCTGGGTGGTCACGCGCACACCCACACCGTGGCGACGGGCGATGGCGGCGAGGTGCGGGTCGACAGCGGCTTCATCGTCCACAACGAGCGGACGTACCCCCATCTGCTGCGCCTCTTCCGCGAGCTCGACGTGCCGACCCGGCCGACCGAGATGAGCATGTCGATCACCTGCGACGGGTGCGGCCTCTCCTGGGCCGGTGGGCGCGGGGCGGGGGCCGTTCTCGCCCAGCCGCGCCGACTCCTCGACCGGCGCTTCGTGCGGATGCTCCTCGAGATCCCCCGCTTCCACCGTGCGGCCAGGGCAGTGCTCGCCCGGCCCGGCGCGGACGACCTCACGTGGGGCGGCTTCCTCCAGCGGCACAGGTTCTCGGACTTCTTCGTCGCCCACTTCGCGCTGCCGCTCGTGTCGTGCGTCTGGTCCTCCGGGGACGAGGACTCCCTCGACTACCCGGCCCGGCACCTCTTCGCCTTCCTCGAGCACCACGGGATGCTCAGCGTCTCCGGGTCACCGACGTGGCGCACCGTCACCGGGGGGTCGGCGACCTATGTCGACGCCATCGCCGCCCGGCTCGACGACGTGCGGACGGGCACCCGCGTCACGTCCGTGAGCCGGCACCCCGACGGCGTCGACGTCCGCACCGCCGCCGGGGTCACCCCCTTCGACCGCGCGGTCATCGCCGTCCATGCCGACCAGGCGCTGGCTCTCCTCGCGGATGCCACCGTGGCGGAGAAGGAGGACCTGACGGCGATCCGCTACACCCGTAACGCGACGCTCCTCCACCGGGACACCCGGCACCTGCCGACGGCACGGCGCGCCAGGGCCTCGTGGAACTACCGCAGCGCCACGTGCGGCGGTGCGAGCGAGCCGCGGGTCAGCTACTGGATGAACCGGTTGCACGGGCTCGACGAGGACGGCGACCAGTTCATCGTCACGCTCAACCCGAGCGCTCCCGTCGCCGAGCGCGACGTCATCGCCCGGATGGACTACGCGCACCCGGTCTTCACCCGTGAGGCGGTCGCCGCTGCGGCCCGCCTGTCCACTGCGGGCGGGGAACGGCTCGCCTTCGCCGGGGCCCACCTCGGGTGGGGCTTCCACGAGGACGGGTGCCGCTCGGGAGTCCGGGCGGCCGAGCGACTGGGGGCATCGTGGTGACCGCCCTGCCCTCGCTGCCGAGCCTCGTCGTCGGGACGGTGAGCCACACGCGGCGCACCCCTGTCGAGCATGCCTTCACCTACCGCCAGTACCAGTGGCTCGTCGACGTCGACGACCTCCCTCGTCATGACGGTCCTCTCCGGGCGCTGACCCGGATCGAGGCGCGGGACCACCTCGACGGCGGACGCCTCGGCGGTGGGATCCGTGGTGACCTCGAGCGCTTCCTCGCCGGCCGCGGGGTCACCCTCGCCGGCGGGGACCGGGTCGTCATGCTCGCCCACGCGCGCGTCCTCGGCCACGTCTTCGACCCGCTCACGGTCTTCTGGTGCCTCACCTCCGCCGGCGGCCTCCGGGCCTGCGTCTGCGAGGTGCACAACACCTACGGCGAGCGGCACGCCTACCTGCTCGACGTCGACGACACCGGGCGCGCGCGCACGGACAAGGACTTCTACGTCTCGCCCTTCAACGACATGCGGGGGGAGTACGCGATCCGCCTCCGGCTCGAGCCCGATGCCGTCGCCGTGAGCATCGGCCTGGACCGTGACGGCGAGCGGGTCCTCACCGCGACGACCACCGGAGTGCCGCGCCCGGCGACTCCGTGGGCGATCACCGGCACCGCCCTCCGTCACCTGCTCATGACGTGGCGCGTCAGCGCCCTCATCCGCGTCCACGGCATCCGCCTGTGGGCCCGACGACTCCCGATCCACCCCCGCCCCACCCACTCGCAGGAGCACGTGCGATGACCGCAGCCGCCCCGACCGTCCACGAACCGATCTGCCTTCGGCGGCCCTCCCTCCGCCCGTGGTGCCTCCGCGCGCACCTCGCCCGCCCGATCGTCACGGCGGTGCTCGACCGGGCACCCGTGCGCGTGTCGATGCCCGATGGCACGACCCTCGGTGGTGGGAAGGAGGCCGATGCCCCGACGCTGCGGATCCTCCGGCCGACCGCGCTCTTCGAGCGGATGGCCCACCACCCCAAGATCGGCTTCGGGGAGGGCTACATGGCCGGCGACTGGGACGCGGCCCCCGGCACCGACCTCGCCGACGCGCTCCTGCCCTTCGCCCAGCGGGTCGCCACCCTCGTCCCGCCGGGTCTGCAGCGGATGCGGCGCGTCGTCGACCGCCGGATCCCGACGGACACGCGCAACACCCTTCGGGGCTCGCGCAAGAACATCGAGGCGCACTACGACCTGAGCAATGACCTCTTCGCCGCCTTCCTCGACGAGACCCTCAGCTACAGCTCGGCGCTTTTCGACCGCAGCCGGCCGCTCGCGGAGCAGACGCTCGAGGAGGCGCAGCGGGCCAAGATCGAGGCCGTCCTCGACGCGGCCGAGGTCACCGAGGGGTCCCGCGTCCTCGAGATCGGCACTGGTTGGGGGTCCCTCGCCATCGCCGCTGCGCGCCGGGGAGCGGCGGTCACGTCGATCACCCTCTCCGCCGAGCAGGCCGCGCTGGCCCGCGAACGGGTCGCGGCGACCGACGCGCTGGAGCCGGGGCTGGCCGAACGGGTCGAGATCCGCCGTCAGGACTACCGCGAGGTGACCGGGCGCTTCGACGCGATCGTCAGCGTCGAGATGATCGAGGCCGTCGGCGAGGAGTACTGGCCGACGTACTTCCGGGCCATCGACGACCTGCTTGCCCCTGGCGGTGTGGCCGCCATCCAGTCGATCCTCATGGCGCACGACCGCTACCTGGCCACGCGTCACTCCTACGGGTGGATCCAGAAGCACATCTTCCCCGGTGGACTCATCCCCTCGGTCGAGGCGATCGAGGAGACCACCTCGGCGCACACCTCGCTGCGGGTCACGGCGACCCATCGCTTCGGTCGCGATTACGCTGAGACCCTCCGCCGGTGGCGGGCGACCTTCCTCGAGGAGTGGCCGGCGATCGCGGTGGCCGGCTTCGACGAGACCTTCCGGAGGACCTGGGAGTTCTACCTCGCCTACTGCGAGGCCGGGTTCGCCGCCGACTACATCGACGTGGCCCAGATCCGTCTCGAGCGATCGGAGATCTCATGAGCAGCCTTGCCGGACAGCGCATCTGGTTGGTCGGTGCGTCCAGTGGCATCGGTGCCGCCCTGTCCGAGGAGCTCCACCGCAGGGGTGCCCTCGTCGCCATCAGCGCGCGACGGGAGGAGCGGCTCGCCGAGGTCGCGCGGGGCCGCTTCGCCACGGTTCCCGTCGACGTCACCGACGGGGAGGCGACCGCGGGGGCGGCCGAGGAGGTGCGCAGGGTCCTCGGGCGGATCGACACGGTCATCTGGTGCGCCGGCTACTGGCGCAGCTTCGACGCCACCGACTGGCAGGCCGAGGAGTTCGCCCGGCACGTCGAGATCAACCTGCTCGGGCTGAACCACGTCATCGACGTGACGGTGCCGCAGATGGTCGACGCCCGCAGCGGCCACCTCGTCGCCATCGCCTCCGTGGCCGGCTACCGCGGGCTCTCCGGAGGGGAGGCGTACGGCGCGACGAAGTCGGCCCAGATCACCCTGCTGGAGTCGATGCGGGCCTCGCTGTCGACGCGCGGGGTCCGGGTGACGACGGTGTGCCCGGGGTTCGTACGCACGGAGATGACCGAGGCCAACGCTTTCCCGATGCCCTTCATCATCGACCCCGAGGAGGCCGCGACGGAGATCGCCGACGGCCTCGAGGCCGAGCGGGTCGAGATCGTCTTCCCGCGACGGATGGCCGTGCTCATGAAGGTCGCGCGCGTCCTCCCCGCCCGGTCGTGGGCGGCGATCTCGGCGCGTCTGGCCCGGTCGTCGTGACGGTCAGCGTCCTGTGGTTCCGAACCGCGAGCTTCCTCACCAAGGATCTGCACGTGTGGTGGCCGGTCGGGGCGCGGCACTTCCTCGACCACCTGCTCGACGGCGACCTCGCCTCCAACAACCACGGCTGGCAGTGGGTTGCCGGCTCGGGGACCGATGCCTCGCCGTACGTCCGCGTCTTCAACCCCGTCTCCCAGGGGCAGCGATTCGATCCCGACGGGGAGTACGTGCGCCGCTGGGTGCCCGAGCTCGCGCACCTGCCCGGAGTGGCCGTCCACACGCCCTGGGAGCACCCCGACGGCGGCGTCCACGGCTACCCGGTGCGCATCGTCGACCACGCGGCCGAGCGCCAGGAGGCCCTCACCCGCTACGAGGCAGCGAAGGGTCGCGGCTCGTGATCCGACCGGCAGGCGAGCTGCGGGACTTCATCGCCGCGTCGCTCGTGGCACCCGTCCCGCGGGACCACCGCGAGGACGGTGCCCTCGTGCGCCGGCGACGGGTCGTGACCGCGCTGACCCTCGTCATCGGGTCGGTCGTCCTGGCCGCGACGCTCCGGATCGAGCCGGGCAACGACCTCTTCTACGTGGGGGCGCTCGCCCTGGCCGCGGTCTGGATCACCGGCGGGCTGGCCGCCGGGCGGCTCCACGTGGGGTGGGCGCACACGCGGGAGTCTGGTGTCGCCCGGCCCGTCGTCCAGCCGGTCGTGCTCGCGCTGCTCGCCGTCGCGGTCTTCCTCGCCGGGGCCGTCCTCGTCGGTCAGGTGCCCTGGCTGGCCGGCCGGGTCGACGACGTGCTCGACCACGCCCGCTACGGGTCCCTGCCCCTCATCTGGGGGGTCACCGTCATCACCGGCATCGGCGAGGAGCTCTTCTTCCGCGGTGCGCTCTTCGCCGCGGTCGGCCGTCGCCATGCGGTCGCCGTCACGACCCTCGTCTACGGCCTCGCCACCGCGGCCACGGGCAACCTCGTGCTCGCCCTCGCCGCCCTCGTGCTCGGGTTGCTCACCGGTGCCCAGCGCCGGGTCACCGGAGGCGTGCTCGCCCCGATCATCACGCACGTCATCTGGTCGAGCTCGATGCTCCTCCTTCTGCCCTCCGCCCTCGACCTCCTGAGGTGACCCACATGGCCCCGTCCGCTGACACCCCCTTCGCCCCGGGCACGGTGCTCGTCACCGGCGCCACCGGCTACATCGGTGGCCTGCTCGTCCCGAGGCTCCTCGACGAGGGATGGACCGTGCGCGCGCTCACCCGGTCCGCGGAGCGGCTGCGTTCCCGCGAGTGGGCCGACCGGGTCGAGGTCGTCGAGGGAGATGTCACCTCCGCCGGTGACCTGCGTGAGGCGCTGGCCGGGGTCGACGTCGCCTACTACCTCGTCCACTCCATGGATGGTGGCGGTGACCTCGCGCGACGGGACCGGGATCTGGCCGAGCGCTTCGCGACGACGGCCGCGGACGAGCAGGTCGGCCGCATCGTCTACCTCGGCGGGCTCCACCCCGAGGGGGCGGAGCTCTCGGAGCACCTCGCCTCCCGCGTCGAGGTCGGGCAGGTGCTGCTCGACGGTGCGGTGCCCACCGCCGTCCTCCAGGCCGCGGTCGTCCTCGGCGACGGATCGGTCTCCTTCGACATGCTGCGCCACCTCACCGAACGGCTGCCGGCGATGGTCGCCCCGCGGTGGGTGCGCAACCGGATCCAGCCGATCGCCGTCGACGACGCCCTCGACTACCTCGTCGGTGCCGCCCGGCTGCCGGCCGAGGTCAACCGCACCTTCGACATCGGCGGGCCGGAGGTGCTGACCTACGAGGAGATGATCCAGCGCTTCGCCGCGGTCACCGGGTTGCGGCGGCGCCTCGTCGTGGGCGTGCCGGTGCTCACGCCCTGGCTGGCGAGCCACTGGGTGGGTCTCATCACGCCGGTCTCTGCCGACGTCGCCAAGCCACTCGTCGGCAGCCTCGTCCACGAGGTCGTGCGCCGGGAGTGGGATCTCGACGACTACGTCGGGCGGCCGGAGCACGGCCTCCTCGACTTCGACGAGGCCGTGCGCCGCGCGATGCGGAGCTGAGCTGACCGCGGGGCGGGCGGTTACTCCGCGCTGCCCCTCGCCGGCGTGATCCTCCCGACGCACTCGCCGAAGTCGATGACCGAACCATTCGGGCCCGGTGCCGTGGCGCGCAGGGTCACGCTCTGACCGTCCTCGAGGAAGGCCTGCTCGCGACCGTCGGCGAGCTGCAGCGGCTCCTTGCCGCCCCAGGAGAGCTCCATGAAGGAGCCCCGCTCGTCGACCTCGGTGCCGGAGACCGTACCCGAGCCGAAGAAGTCGCCCGGGCGCAGGCTGGCGCCGTTGACCGTCATGTGCGAGACCATCTGGGGCGCAGTCCAGTAGAGCGTCCTCGCCGGGGGGTGGGAGACGACCTGGCCGTCGATCTCGACCTCCATCGTGATGTCGAGTCCCCACGGGCCGTCGACCGAGTCATCGAGGTAGGCGGCGAGCTCGTGCTCGCGGGTCGGCGGGTCGACCCGGGCCTCGGCGAGGGCGTCGAAGGGCACGACCCACAGCGAGATCGAGGAGGCGAAGGACTTGCCCAGGTAGGGGCCCAGGGGCACGTACTCGAAGCCCTGGATGTCGCGCGCCGACCAGTCGTTGAAGAGGACGACGCCGAAGAGGTGCTCGGCCCCGGCGCGGGCGACGGAGACCTCACCCTCGGGTGCGCTCCCGCCGACGACGAAGCCGAGCTCGGCCTCGATGTCGAGACGGCGGGAGGGGCCGAAGCTCGGTGTCCCGGACTGCTCGGGACGCAGGCCCTTGGGGCGCGGCACGTCGGTGCCGGAGGGGATGACCGTGCCGGCGCGACCGTGGTACCCGACGGGGAGGTGCTTCCAGTTCGGCAGCAGCGGCTCCTGGTCGGGCCGGAACATCCGTCCGATGTTGGACGCGTGGTGCTCCGAGGCGTAGTAGTCGACGTAGTCGGCGACGGTGAAGGGCATGTGGAGGGTCACCTCGTGGACCGGGCTGGCAGCCCCCTGGACGATGCCCTCGAGGCCCGGGGTCGTCATGACCTCCTGGAGCCAGGTGCGCAGGGGCTGCCATGCGGTGTGGCCGGCGGCGAGCAGTGGGTCGAGGTTCTCCCCGGAGGCGGCGTCACCCGCGGCGACGGGGAGCTCGGGGCCCGCGGCCGCGGTCACTCCCGCGATGAGGTCCGGGAGGGAGATCGCGAGGTTGCCCAGTCGGACGCCGAGGCGGGGCTTGCCGTCGGCGGGGGAGAAGGAGGCGTAGGGCAGGTTGTCGGGACCGAAGCCCTCGGTCGAGAAGCGCTGTGCTGCAGTGGTCATCAGGGTGGACCTCTCTGGTCGGGGGTGGACGAAGGGGGTCAGGACGGGAAGAGCTCGAGGCGGCGGAGGCTGTCGGCGGGCTCGTCGACGCTGCACGTGCCGAAG
>DXAR01000147.1 GCA_019116945.1 Candidatus Janibacter merdipullorum
GGCAGGTGCCACACGGCCGAACCGCTCGGCGTGGGGTCCTTGTCGTCACGCATGCCGTCGGACTTGGTCGAGAGCACGACGCCCCAGCGGCCGTCGCGCTTGATCGTCTGCAGCGACTCGTCCCGCAGGTCCTCGAGCCCAGCCAGGGCCTCGTCCGAGCCCTCCGAGTCCCCCGAGGCCTCGGACTCCTCGGGCTCCTCTGACTCGTCGGGCCCTTCGGACTCGTCGTTTCCATCCGTCCCCTCGGAGCCCTCGGACGCGTCCGAGCCCTCCGTCTCCTCTGAGTCCTCGGTGCCTTCGGACTCCTCGGACTCCGTGCTCGACTGCTCCGGATCGCGCGTGCCGGAGGGCGGCGACGAGGTCGGGGGCGCGGCGTCCTGGGTCTCCGTGGTGGTCGGGTCGTCCGCTGCCTCGTCGTCGTCCCCGCCGGACCACCACAGGGCGCCGACACCGAGAGCGAGGACGATGACCACGGCGCCGAGGGCGGCGAGCACGAGGGTGCCCTTGCTCCTGCCCCCGTGCTCGGGCGGAGGTGGCTGCCCTCCCGCGCCCTGCGGCGACATCGGGTACCCCCCGTCGCCCTGTGGCGGGTGGGCCTGGCTCCCTTCGTCCCCGGTCCAGGGCGTGCGCACCCGGGTCTCGGCCTCGGCTGCGGCCTCGGTCGGACCGGTGGGAGCATCGGGGCCGGCCCAGTAGCGGTCGGCCTCCTCCCCGGGGCTCCACTCGGCCTCCATGGGTGCGCCGCACCGGGCACAGTTGAGGCTCTCCCCTCGAGTGCCGCACTGGGTGCAGTACTTCATGGACGTCCCCCTGGTCTCGTCGCTGCGTGCTCCCGCTCGCACGCTACCCACAGGGGATGATCGGGACCACCCCGGTCCGGCTCAGGGGCTCCTCAGCTGCCGCGGGTAGCAGGCGTTGTCGAGGTCGTCACCGGAGAGCCAGGGGAACTCATCGGCACACCACCGCTCGGCGTCGTCGCGGGAGGAGAGCCCGCCCGGGTCGACGATCGTCATCCAGATCCGGTCGCCGTCGGGGCCGGTCGTGCTGCCGAGGTCCTCCGCCTTGAGGAGGTAGACGTCGGTGGTCGAGGAGTAGACGGAGTCATACCCCTCGTGCAGCTCGAGGATGTCCGGGAGGCGGAAGACGTGGGAACCGCTGCTCGTCACCTGACGGTCGTCGCGGGTCCCGTCCTGCTTGGCGGAGAGGCTCACCGCCCACCGGCCGTCGGTGTACAGCCGGGTCAGGGACTCGTCCCGCAGGTCGTTGAGCTCGTCGGTGGCGGAGATCGTCGGTGCCGCGTCCGTCGTCGTCGTGGTCGTCGTCGTGACCGTGGACGTCGTCGGCGCGGGGTCCCCGGTGTCGGTGCTCGTCGGGGTGCTCGGAGCATCGGTGCTCACCGTCTCCGTGCTCACGGCGGCCGGCTCCTCGTCCTCGGAGGTGAGGAACCACACGACTCCACCGCCGATGCCGAGGACGAGCAGGCCGACCGCGAGCGCCGCGCCGATGGCGAGGGGCCAGCCCGGTCGCTGCGGTGGGCCCGGTGGGGGCGCCAGCTGGGGGCCGACCCCACCGCCGGCCCATGGGTAGTCGGGGCAGGTCGAGGGACCGGCGGCCTCGGCCGGGGCGGAGACATTCGTGGGCTCGTCCTCCGCCCAGAAGGCGCCGCCCTGGTCCTCGCTGTCGGGGGGAGCCAGGCGGTGGCCGCACTGGACGCAGTAGGCGCCCGTCCCCGTGGTCCCGCACCCGCTGCACTGCATCGCATCCCCCGATCCGTCCCTGCCGATCCGCTGATCCTAGGCCGACGGTGGCGAGGTGAACAGACCTGACCGCGGGCCCGGGGTCAGCGCAGGGTCACCTGGCGGGAGAGCAGCCCGGAGCGGGCACGCCGCTCGTCGGCGGTGAGGTCCTCCGTCGCGGCCAGCGCGCTCGCGTAACGCGCGGCGAAGTCGGCGACGGCCCCCTCGTGATCGGCCGGCTCGGAGTCGGCGGGCACCTCCCACACCGGCACGAGCAGACCTCCGGCGCGGAAGGCGCCGAGGAGGCGACGGTCCTCGTCGAGGTGGGACTCCCCCTTCGCGTGGAGCCGGGCGAGGGCGGTCGTCGCGGCGTCCTCGTCGTCGGCGAGGACGTGCCGGATGTAGGTGCGCTCGCCGATGCGGCACCAGTAGGTGAAGGGAGTGCCGGTGATGGGGGTGGTCGGGATGACCGACTCGTTGGCCCGCTCGAGCGACGCGGCAGCCTCGCCGGACACCTCCTGGCCCTCGACCCAGAAGTCGAAGCCCTCGTGGACGGTGATCTCGAAGGGTGCCTGGGTGTCGATGAGCTCCTGCAGCCGCGGGGTCTCCGCGGTCGTACGGGGCAGCTGGGTCACGGGCGAGCCCGGGTCGGCGGCGAGGGCGCTGAGCAGCGCCTGCCCGAGGTCGCGGCTCGGGTCGCCGCTGGAGGAGCCGGCCTGACTGGCGATGAGGATGTCGCCGTCGTCGCGCCGGAGGGCCGGCCAGGCCATGGGCAGCACCGTCGCCAGGGTCACGGTCGACGGGGAGCCCTCGGGCACGGCCTCCGGGTCGAGGGTGAGGGTCGCCGTGGCCGCGGGGAGGATCTCGTAGGCGGCCACCCAGTCCGGCTCGCCGGGCAGACCCGCGAAGGGTCGTGCGGTGTACGGCGCCGGGGCGACCTTCGTCTTGCCCTGCGCGGCCTTTTTGCGTCGTGAAGCCTTACCCATGGCGGTCAGCGTAGGCCGTCGGCGCGGCGCGAGTTGGGTCGGATCGCCGCGACGAGGACAATGACTGCCGTCGAGGGGGCCGAGACGATGACGAAGGGAGTTGCCCGGATGGGTCAGCAGGAGACATCCCGCGGCACTGCGGGGACCACGGACGGGTTCGGTGGCGAGATCGGTCGCGGTCAGGCCCGGACCGTGCGCGCCCGGTGGGAGCTGCAGACCGTGTCGCGGATCCGCGAGGCGGTCGCGCTGGACCTCGTCGCCCGCGAGGTGTGCGACGAGGTGGTCAGCGAGGCGGAGCTCGTGACCACCGAGCTCGTGACCAATGCCCTGCGGCACGCCACGCCGCTGAGTGACCGGACCGTGCGCATCCACTGGAAGGCTCGTGGCAACTGCGTCGAGATCGAGGTCAGCGACGGCGGGTCGGACACCGAGCCGGTGCCCGCCGCCCGCGCCGTCTGGGCCACCTCCGGCCGGGGCCTGCGGATCGTGCGCAGCATCGCCCACGAGTGGGGCGTGCAGCGCGACGAGAAGCAGACGACCGTCTGGGCCGCCCTCGGCGGTCCGTCCCGGCGGCGCGTCGGCCACTGATCCGCCCCCCTTCCCGCATGTCCTCACGGACGTGCGAAGGGGAGGGCTCCCCAGGGCACGAGGACCAGCTCTCCGTAGGCTGAGCCCATGTCCTACGCCATGCCGCCGCAGCCCGCCCAGAAGTCCGGGAAGCCCTGGACCCTCATCATCGGTGGGGTCATCACGCTCCTGGCCATCCTCCTGTGCTGCGGTGGCGGCATCCCGATGGCGTCCTACGCCTCCGATCTCATGGACGCACCCGAGCACCAGGGAGCGCACACCCTCCAGCTCGACGAGGGCGAGTCGGCTGCCGTGTGGACCGAGGCCGGCGCCGGCACCACGTGCTCCGTCAGCGGGCCCAGCGGCTCGGTGAGCAACGAGGGCAGCGCCGAGCAGACCCTCACCGTCAACGGCAAGGAGCTCGAGCGGACCTTCGCCTTCGATGCTCCGGCGGACGGCTCCTACACGGTCACGTGCAGCGGCACCTTCGTCGTCGGGGACAGCATGCCGATGGCCGCGGTCGCCGTGATGGTCGGCGGCGGTGCACTCGGCTGCCTCGCGGTCGTCCTGGTCATCGTCGGCCTCGTGCTCTGGCTGAGCAAGCGCAAGGGCTGACTCAGACCTTCGCCTTGCGCCAGCCGGCGTTGCGGGCCTGGGCCTCGGTGCAGAACCAGCGCTCGCCCTTGCTCGTGTCGATCTTCGTCACCGAGTAGTGCCTCTGGCCGGGCAGGTGGTAGATCTTGCCGCCGCTCGAGATGTTGCCCTTGATGCGGCAGCTTGACGTCGGCTTGGGCTTCGGCTTGGGCTTGACGGCCGGGGTCGAGCAGGAGCGCCACAGGCCGCGCTTCTTCGCCTTCGCGGTGGACTGCGCGCGCCTGTGGGTGGCTTGGCCGCGGTACGCGCGCTTGTACGTGTACTCCCGGGCGTAACCCTCCTGGATCTGGATCACCGCGAGCGAACGGCCGCCCGGGGTGTAGAGGTGGCGCAGGAGCCGGTTGTACTTGTCCCGGTTGCCCTGGGTGCCGTCGGTCTTGATCCAGACGTACCCGCCCTTGGTCAGCTGCTTCATCCGGGTCGTCGCCTGGGTGCCGTAGCACTGGCGCGGGGTGACCTCCGGCGCATTGAGCCCGATGAGGCGCACCGGGGTGGACCGGCCCTGGTAGCGGATCCGGATGGTGTCCCCGTCGGTGACGGAGACGACGGCGGCCTTGTGGCTGCCCTTGGGCGGCTTGGCGGCGGCCTCGGCGGGAGCCGCGGTGGGGATGGTGAGGACGAGGGCGGCGGCAGCGAGGGCTGCGACACGACGGAACACGACACACTCCGGGTGAGGAAGGGGGGAGAGGGAGGTGACCGCTGGCGTGCCCGCTGCTCGGTCAGGAGAAGGATGGCGGATGGTCGTTGAAGTGTCAATGGCACCGGAGGAAAATCGGTGGCGGGCAGGGGCGTGTGCCTGCCACCTTCGGGGTGATGAGCGCATCCACCCCCGATCTTTCTGCCCTCGGCTGGGACACGGGTACTGCGGCGGCCTTCGATGAGGCCGCCGCGGGAGCCCCCTTCGCGCTGCTCGCGGGGAGGGTCGGGCGGGTCGACCGTGGCCGGGTCACCGTCCACACCGCCGCGGGGCCGGTGTCCGCGCTCGTGCGACTGCCCGCGGGCAGCGACCTCGAGGACCAGCCGACGACGGGTGACTGGGTGGGGCTGGAGCGACGACCGGACGGCGACGTCGTCCGGGTCGTGCTCCCGCGCCGGAGCGCGATCGTCCGCCGGGTCGCCGGTGGCCGGTCCGACGGCCAGGTCATGGCGGCCAACCTCGCCCGGGTGCTCATCGCCGTGCCCTTCGAGACGAAGGTCAACCTCTCGGCGATCGAACGCTACCTCGTCCTCGCCTGGGAGTCCGGCGCCCAGCCCGTCGTCGTGCTGACGAAGGCCGACCTCGGCTTCGACCCGGAGACCACCCGCGAGGAGGTCCGGGCCGCGGCGCCCGGTGCCGACGTCCTCGTCGTCTCCGCCGAGACGGAGGAGGGCATGCCGGAGCTCGCCGCGCTGCTCGCCGACGGGACGACCGCCCTCGTCGGCCAGTCCGGGGCGGGCAAGTCGACGCTCGTCAACGCACTCGCCGGGCTCCCGGTGCAGGCCGTCTCGGACACCCGGCAGGACGGCAAGGGCCGGCACACGACGACCGCGCGCGAGCTCATCCCCCTGCCCGGTGGCGGCGTCCTCATCGACACCCCCGGCCTGCGGACGATCGGCCTCCACGAGGACGGCGAAGGGATGGCCATGACCTTCCCCGACATCGAGGAGCTCGTGGCGGCCTGCCGGTTCGCCGACTGTGCCCACGAGACCGAGCCGGGATGCGCGGTGCAGGCCGCGCTCGCGGACGGCACCCTCGACGAGCGCCGGTGGGGCAGCTGGCAGAAACTCCAGCGCGAGGCCGCGTGGATCGCCATGCGCACCGACCCGGTCGCCCGGTCCGCGGCCCGGAAGCGGTGGACCGCGACGGGCAGGGAGGGCCGGGCGCGAGCGAGGCTCAAGCGGGGCGAGGACCCCTTCGCCTAGCTCACCACGGCTGGGTCAGCCCGCCGAGGTCGTCGAGGAAGCGGGCCGCGCTCGCCTGTCCGAGGTCGAGGCCGATGACCGCGACCGCGCCGACGAGCACGAGGAGGAGGGCCGTGGTGGCGAGGGCCACCCGGCGCTCACGGACCGAGTCCTCGTGGCGCGCACCGTCGGCGCGCGACCGCCACGTCGTCAGGGCCCACCCTGTGCCGGCCTGGACGAGGGCGAGCTGGAGCATCCCGCCGGAGACCGCGGGGAAGGGAGAGACGAGCGGCAGGAGCACCTCGAGCCCGACGATGCTGCCGGCCACCACGAGGGAGACCCGGAGCCGCTGACGGGGATCCGTTGCCGGCCGCGCGGCGAGGTGCATGCGCTCGAGCAGCCAGGCGAGCAGCACCCACTCGGCGAGGACGATGGCGACCCCGAGCGGCGGGCTGCGCATGCCGACGAGCGCGGTCGGGAGGAGGGTGCCGGTCGCGAGGACGAGGACGACGATCCCGACGACGGCGCCGTGCCACGTCGGGCTGAGACGCGCCGGGATGTCCTGGGAGCGGGTGGCCCGGGACCGGACGAGGGCGGCGACAGCGGCGAGCAGCAGGAGCGTCAGGAGGATCGTCCCGACCCAGTGGAGGGTGACCGTGAGCCGCGGACCGGTGAGGCACTCCGGCTCGGGGCAGGCCGGCGTGTGGGCCTGCGGGTACCAGCCGGCGGCGGACCACCCGATGGCGAGCAGCCCGAGGAGCGCCGCGGTGAGCGCCGCCCACGGCCAGTGACGAAGGGGGGAGGCCGCCCCCTTCGCGTGGGGCCGGGACGGGCTGGCCGGGCGCACCGATCGGGTGGCCGAGGGGCTCGTCACCTGCTCATCGTGTCCCACGCCCGTGACAACGCCTCGGCGACGCGCCGGGCGACGGCCGGGCTCAGAGGACGTCGTGTCCGGGGCGTCCGCCGTGGGCCATCGCCTCGGCGATCTCGAGGGCGGGGCGGACCTTCGGGGTCTTGGGGATGACCCCGAGGCGGCCGGCCTGGAAGTCCTCGAAGGCGGTGACGAGCTCCTCGCGGGAGTTCATGACGAAGGGCCCGTAGGCCGCGACGGGCTCCCGGATCGGCCGACCGCCGAGGAGGATCACCTCGAGCGAGGGGCTGCGGGAGTCCTGGCGGTCGTCGGCGGCGATCTCGAGCGCGCCGCCGTCGCCGAAGACGGCGAGCTGGCCCTCCCGGATCGGCCGGCGCTCGGGACCGACGACGCCCCGCCCGGAGAGGACGTAGGCGAGGCCGTTGAAGTCCTCGCGCCACGGGAGGTGCATCCGGGCGCCCGGCGCGATCGTCGTGTGGATCATCGAGATCGGGGTCGTCGTGATGCCCGGTCCCTCGTGGCCGTCGAGCTCGCCGGCGATGATGCGCACCAGGGCGCCGCCGTCGTGGCTGGAGAGCAGGCCGACCTGACCGGAACGGATGTCCTGGTACTTCGGGTCGGACATCTTCTGGTGACTCGGCAGGTTGACCCACAGCTGGAGGCCGTGGAAGATCCCGCCGCTGACGACGAGCTCCTCCGGCGGGGCCTCGATGTGCAGGAGGCCCGATCCGGCGGTCATCCATTGGGTGTCGCCGTCGGTGATGAGGCCGCCGCCGCCGTGGGTGTCCTCGTGGGCGAAGGTCCCGTCGATGATGTAGGTGACGGTCTCGAAGCCGCGGTGGGGGTGCCAGCTCGTGCCACGCGCCTCGCCGGGCTGGTACTCGACCTCGCCCATCTGATCCATGTGGATGAAGGGGTCCAGACGCGCCATGTCGACACCAGCGAAGGCGCGGCGGACCGGGAAACCCTCGCCCTCGAAGCCCTTCGGTGCGGTGCTCACGGAGAGGACGGGACGGGAGACGGTCTCGGGCAGCGGCTGGGTCACCCGGGGGAGGGTGAGGATGTTGTCGACGGTCACGGCGGGCATCGGGTGCTCCTTCGGTCGCAGGTACCTCCGGCAACGATAGTTGAAAAACAAACATTCCGCTTCCTCTCTGGTTGGGGGGGTGCAGTCGCACGCCGTAGGGTTCCCGCCATGGCCTCCTCGGACACCTCTCCGGCTGCTCGCCGGCCCTGGCTGATGATCATCGGCGGGGTGCTCGTGCTTCTCGCCGTCGCCTCGTGGCTCCTGGCGATGGGCTTGATGGTCATGGAGGCGCGCGACGTCGAGGCCCTCCCGCTGGAGACGGACACGCAGACCGTCCGGCTGGAGGCCGGGGAGAGCACCCGGGTCTTCTCCGAGTCCGCGCAGGCCAGGTGCACGGTCGACGGTCCGGGAGGTCAGGAGACCAACGACGGCTACCCCGTGGCCCGTCTCGAGCTCGGCTCCGGGGAGCTCCACCGGGTGATGACGGTCGACGCCGAGGAGAGCGGGGAGTACACGGTCGACTGCACCGCGGGCTTCACCCTGCACGCCCAGGGCAGTGCCTGGGTCGCGCTGCCCCTCGGGTGCGCCCTCGGGTGCGTGGGCTTCGTCGTCTTCGTCGTCGGCCTCGTCCTGTGGCTCGTGCGTCGCTCCGCGGCTCGGACCCCCCTTCCGCCGGCCGGCTGAGGCCGCGCCCGTGCCCCCTCGCTCCCCCCTCGCTCCGCTCCACGGACTCGACGCCGCCTGGGCGCGCACGCCCGATCACGACCACGGACGACCGCGGCCGTGGTCGACGATGGGGTCCTGGCTCAAGGACACCTCGCCCGAAGGGGTCGACGTGGACGGGATGCTCGCCGATGCGCGCTTCGTCTACGAGGACGGGACCGCGGTCCGCCCCGATGACGCCTACCGTCCGCACACCTTCGTGTGGTTCCACCGCGACCTGCGCGAGGAGGCCGTCGTCCCGGGCGAGATCACGGTGCTCCACCGCGACGAGCGTCTCGTCGTCGTCGACAAGCCGCCCTTCCTCTCGACGATCCCGCGCGGTCGGCACGTCATGCAGAGCGTGGTCGTGCGCCTCCGCGACGAGCTCGGTCTGCCCGAGCTCTCCCCGCTGCACCGCCTCGACCGGGTGACCTCGGGCGTGCTCGTGCTCGCGACGCAGCGGCGCTGGCGCGGGCCCTACCAGTCCCTCTTCGAGCAACGCCGGGTGCGCAAGACCTACCTGGCGCTCGCGCCGTGGCGCGACGACCTGTCCCTGCCCGTCACGGTCGGCAACCACATCGCCAAGACGCGGGGGGTCTGGCAGGCGCGCGTCGTCCGCGGAGCGCCGGTCAACGCGGTGACCGACATCGAGGTCGAGACGCGCCTCGGCGACCTCGCCGTCTACCGGCTGACCCCGCACACCGGGCGCACCCACCAGCTGCGGCTGCACCTCCACGACCTCGGCATCCCCATCGTCGACGACCCGCTCTACCCGGAGGTGCTCGACGTGTCGGTGGACGACTTCTCCCGCCCGCTCCAGCTCCTCGCGCACACGCTCGAGATCGTGGACCCGGTCGACGGTCGCCCTCGCCGGTTCGTCAGCGAGCGCTGTCTGCCGATCCGCTGACCCGGAGGGTCCCGTCGCGACGGGAGTCGGCGTCGCCGGGAGCGGCGGCCAGCACCCCTTCGGGTTCCTCGACGACCGGCTCGTCCTCGGTGGTCTCCCGCAGCGGGGTGTTGGGGATGAAGAGCGTCACGACGAAGACGACCGCGAGGATCGGCAGACCGAGGGCGAAGGCATCGTGCAGCTGCTCCGCCAGGCCCCAGCGCACGGCCTCGGCGACCTGCGGAGGGAGCCCGGAGAGGGCTCCCGGGTCGAGGACGGCGCCGGCGTCGAGGCCCTTCGACCCCGAGCCCACGGCTCCGGCAGGGAGGTGCGCACCGATCCGCTCGGTGAGGCCGTTGGCCATGACCGCCCCGTAGATGGCGATGCCGACCGTCGACCCGACATTGCGGAAGAACTGCGTCGAGGAGGTGGCGACACCCATGTCGGAGCGGCTGACGGCGTTCTGCACGACGAGCGTGTACTGCTGCATCGCCATGCCCAGCCCGATGCCGAGGACGACCATGGCGAGGGTGAGCTGTCCGCTCGTGGCGTGGTGGTCGAGGCGAGTGAGCATGAGCGTGCCGAGCGCCATGATCGCGATGCCGGAGAGCATGAAGGGGAGGTAGTGCCCGGTCCGCGTGATGAGCAGGCCGGTGAGGATGCCGCAGCTGATGAAGCCGAGCATGAGCGGCATGAGGATGAGGCCCGAGTTGGTGGCGCTCACGCCGACGACGCCCTGGGCGTAGACCGGGATGTAGATGATCGCCCCGAACATGACGATGGCGATGCCGAAGGCGGCGACGAGGCTCAGCGAGATCGTCCGCACCCGGAAGAGGCGCAGCGGCAGGACGGGCTCGACCGCACGGCTCTCGATGACGAGGAAGGCAGTGAGGGAGACGGCCGCGATCGCGAAGAGGCCGAGAGACTCCGTCGACCCCCATGCCCAGCTGGACCCGCCGAGGGAGACGGCGAGGAGGAGCGAGGTGAGGCCGAGGGCGAGGGTGGCGATGCCCGGGTAGTCGACCTTCGCCCGACGCGGGACGTGGGGGACGTGGAGGAAGCGGACGATGAAGACGAGGGCCAGGAGACCCACCGGCAGGGAGGTGAAGAAGAGCCAGCGCCACCCGAGGTGGTCGGTGATGACGCCGCCGGCGAGGGGACCGGCCACGGAGGTGACGCCGAAGACTGCCCCCATGAGTCCCTGGTACTTGCCGCGCTGCCGCGGCGGGATGATGTCGCCGATGATCGTCTGGGAGAGGGGCATGAGCGTGCCCATGCCGAGGCCCTGCACCGCGCGGGCGGCGACGAGCATCCAGAAGGTCTGGGAGAGACCGGCGATGGTCGTGCCGACCATGAAGACGACGATGCCGGCGATGTAGAAGCGGCGGCGGCCGTAGAGGTCGGAGAACTTGCCGACGATCGGCACCGTGACGGCGGAGACGAGCATGGCGGCGGTGGCGACCCAGCTGTAGTGGCTCATGCCACCGAGCTCGGCGACGATCCGGGGCAGGGCGGGGCCGACGATGGTCTGGCTGATCGAGGCGACGAGCATGCCGAGCATGAGGCCGATGAAGACGCGCCGGTGCTCGGGGCTCATCGTGTAGGGGGCTGCGGGTGAGGAGGTGGTGCTCACGCAGTGGTCCTTTCGGGGGCGAGGGAGGGTGACGAAGGGGGGACCGCCGCGGACTCCGCCTCGGCGGCCATGTCGGCGGTGAGGCGGGTGAGGAGGCGGTCGAGCTCGGCGAGGTCTTCTTCGGGCCAGTCGGCGAGGATCGAGCGGATCACCCCGGTGCGGGAGGCGCGCTCGTCATCGAGGGCGTCGCGGCCGCTGGGGGTGAGGCGCACCGTGCAGGCGCGCCCGTCGCTCGGGTCGGGGAGCCGCTCGAGGAGGCCGTGGCGCTCGAGGTGGCTGACCCGGCGGCTGATGGTGGAGGTGTCGTGGCCCTGGGTGGCCGCGAGCGTGGAGATGCGCAGGCCGGCCTCGCGCCGGCAGTGGGCGAGGGCGGTGAGGAGGCCGTAGTCGGTGCGGGACATGGCTTGCGGGTCGAGGGCCTGGCGCCGCCCGATGAGCCGCGCGAACTGCCCGAAGACCGTCCCGAGGGTCTCCTGCAGGTGGAGCAGAGTGGTTGCGTGCACCCACCAACTATATATCTGCGTTCCGCACACATACAAACCCCCCGGAGGGGTGGGTCAGGACTGCTCGAGGAGGAGGGTGGGGGTGGCGATGTCCGGGTCGCGCACGGTGGCCACGCGAGTGCCCGGCTTGCGGCCGGAGCGGATCTCGGAGACCTCGGTCCCCGCCTCCACGAGGCGGCCGTGCGTCGCCTCGAGGTCGGCCACGCGCCAGGCGAGCCCGCCGAAGGTGTCGGGCCCGTCGGCCCCCTTCGTCGGGGCGACGACCTCGACGACGGCGTCCCCGCAGCGGAAGAAGAGCCCGCGGAAGCCGTGCTCCTCGAGGCGCCGGTCGAGACGAAGGTCCATCCCGAGACGCCCCGCGAAGTTGGCCACGGCCCGCTCGGGGTCACCCGTGCGGACGACGACATGATCCAGGGAGAGCTCCGCGCCCTCGCCCCCCGTGGAGGGGGTGAGGCGCCACGCCAGCCCACCGATGTCGAAGGCGTGCGTGTCGCCGTCGAGGCCGCGGCGCCGGAGGAGGGCGTCCGTGGCGGACACGTCGCCCACGCCGAGGGCGATGCCGGTGAGTCCGGCATCGCCCTCCTCGAGCTGGATCTCGCGGTCGACGGGCCCGAGCCGGTCCCAGGCCGCCCGGGTGGCGGTGACGTCGCGGGTGCTGATGGCGATTCCGGTGATCCTCACCCGGCCATCATGACGTGGCCGGTTCCGGTGCGGTCCAGGGCTGGGCGAAGGGGGTCGCCGGGCGGCCGGTGTCGGCGAGCACCAGCTCGAGGGTGGTCGCCCCGTCGATCTGCTCGCGGATGATGTCCGCGTGGCCGGCGTGCCGGGCCAGCTCCTCGATGAAGTGGCCGAAGGAGTAGCGCACCTTCGCCGACGAGGAGTTCATGAGGCCGTACCACGGGGCCGGCGGGACCGTCTGGTCCATGTCCGGGTCGCAGCTGCGGATCCACTCCACGACCGCGAGGCGCCGCCGGTCGAAGGTCTCGAGCGTGCTCACGAGGGTCTCGTCCGCGCGCAGGGCGAAGGTGTCCATGAAGGCCGCGAACGCGTCCTCACCGATCTCGCCACCCTCCTCGACGCGCGGCGCCTTCTCCTCCGGCGGCGCGATGACGAAGCTCGTGTGCTTGATGATGCCGCCGATCGACAGCGCGGACCGGGTCGGCGTCAACCGCGCCTGCTCCTCGGTGAGCCCGAAGGCGCTGGCGCGCAGGGCCTCCAGCTGCTGGTCGACGTACTCGGCGTAGCCGGTGATCTCGTCGTGGGTGTCGGGGAAGTACATGAGGTGCTCCTTGTCTCGATGCGGCGAAGGGGGTGTCCCGCCCTTCGACTGAATCCACCATCGCGGCAATTACGGACAGTTTTGGTCACCGATCGGAGGAGGATGGGGGCATGGCCGAGACGACCGAACGCGTGCTGCGCCTCCTCGGGCTCTTCGAGACCCGGTCGGGGTGGACCGGACCCGAGCTGACGGAGGTGCTCGGGGTGACCACCCGCACGCTGCGCCGCGACGTCGAGCGGCTGCGCGACCTCGGGTACCCCGTCGAGGCGACGCCCGGCGTCGGGGGTGGCTACCGACTCGGCTCCGGTGGGCGGTTGCCGCCGCTCCTCCTCGAGGAGGACGAGGTCGTCGCGGTGACCGTCGCCCTTCGCGTTGGCGCACAAGGGATCTCGGCGATCGGTGAGCCGGCCGTCCGTGCGCTGACCAAGCTCGACCAGGTCATGCCGCCGCGGCTGCGCGGCGAGGTCGCGGCGCTCGCGGACGCCACGGCGCTGCTCCCCGGTGCCACCGACGACGTCGACACCGGGGTCCTCGTCGTCCTCGCCCACACGATCCGTGACCGGGTACGGGCCCGCTTCGGCTACACCGCCCGGAGCGGCGCCCACGCGGACCGCGATGTCGAGCCCTACCGCCTCGTCGCGACCGGCCGGCGGTGGTACCTCCTCGCGTGGGACCTCGATCGCGACGACTGGCGGACCTTCCGCCTCGACCGGATGGCGGGGGTGCAGGCCTCGACCTTCCGCTTCACGCCGCGGGAGGCCCCGGACGCAGTGGAGCACGTGCGGCGGGCCGTGACCCGCTCCGGCTTCGCCCACCGCGTGCGGGTGCGGCTGACCGCCGACGTCGAGGCGGTTCGGCGCCGCGTGCCGGCGGCCTACGGGGTCGCGACCGAGGTCCGCCCCGGCCTCACCGACCTCGAGTCGAGCGCCGACGACCTCGCCGACCTGGCGCGGCACCTGACGATGGCGGCCTTCGACCTCGGGGCCCACCTCGAGGTCCTCGACCCGCCCGAGCTGGTCGAGGCGATCGACGACTTCACCGCCCGCCTGGCCGCCACCCGCCGCGCAGGACAGGCGCAGGGCGACGGGGGGTGACGGCGCACATCAAGCCGAAGTCAGGAACGACAACCGCAGCAGGACAGCGCAACGATGGACTTCGGCGGGCGCCGTCGTCCCCTTCGCCCGGAGCCGGAGCCGGCTCAGAGCATCTTGCGCACCACCGACAGCGGCAGCACCTTCATCGCCGCGCCGATGGGCACCCAGGGCTTGGCGGGGACCAGCGCCTTGACCTTGCGGGCCTCGATCGCCTCGACCATGGAGCGCACGCCCGGCTCGAGGTCGGCCATGAACTTCGTCTTCTGCTCGACCTTCTCGTTCATCGGCGTGCGGATGTAGCCGGGGTAGATCACCGACACGTCGATGTCGAGGTCGGGCTTGCCGAGCATCTCGCTGCGGATGCCCTCACCGAGGGAGGCGAGGAAGGCCTTCGTCGCGCCGTACGTCGCCATCGATTTCGGCATGCCGCGCAGCGCGGTGACCGAGGAGATGAGCACGAGGTGGCCGGCCTTCTGCTCGCGGAAGATCGCCATCGCGGCCTCGGTCTGGGCAGCGGCCCCGAGGACATTGGTCTCGATCGTCTGCCGGTTGGCGTAGTGGCTCCCCTTGCCGTAGGGGGCGCCCTTGCCGAGGCCGGCGTTGACGATGACGCGGTCGAGGCGGCCGAGGGCCCCCTTCGCCTCCTCGAAGACCCGGGTGACGGCCTCCTCGTCGGTGACGTCGAGGGCGTAGGTCTCGACCCGGCGCTCGGGGTGGGCGGCGAGGATCTCGGCCTTGAGCGCGTCGAGCTTGTCGGTGCGGCGCGCGGTGAGGACGAGGTCCTGGCCGAGGGCAGCGAGCTGGCGGGCCATCTCGGCGCCGAGGCCGGAGCTGGCGCCGGTGATGAGGGTGGTGAAGGTCATGGGGGTGCTCCTGTCGTGGGCGAAGGGGTGGGTCAGCCGATGAGGGATCGGCAGCGGGCATCGAGATAGGTCACCATCGGGCCGAAGCTGGCGAAGCGCGGGTTCGTCGTGTGGCCGCCGTGGTACCGGTGGTAGATCTGCTGGGCGATCCCGGCGAGGCGGAAGAGGCCGAAGACCTCGTAGAAGGTCCACTCCTCCGCCGAGATCTTGAGTCCCCTTGAGGTGCAGTACCGCTCGACGATCTCTGCCCGGGTGGGCATCCCCGGCAGGTGCGTCGGCTGCAGGCGAAGGGAGAGCATCGTCGCGTCGTCGTCGGCCTGGGCCCAGTAGGCCAAGGCACCGCCGAGGTCGACGAGCGGGTCACCGACGGTGGCCAGCTCCCAGTCGAGGATGCCGACGACCCGGGTCAGGTCGTCGGTGTCGAGGACGAGGTTGTCCAGCCGGAAGTCGTTGTGGATCAGGGTGTGCGGACGATCCGCCGGCTGGTGCTCCGCCAGCCAGGCCATGACCTCCTCGAGGTCCGGCACGTCGGGCGTGCGGGCGGCGCGGAAGCGCTTCGTCCACCCCTCGACCTGCCGTCGGACGAAGCCGTCGCCCCGGTCGAGCGCCGCGAGCTCCGGGACCGCGGCCACGTCGACCTCGTGGAGCTCGACGAGGGCATCCCAGGCGCGCTCGCTCAGCCGTCGTGCGGCGGTGGCGTCGAGGTCGACCCCCGCGGGCAGGTCCTTGCCGACGACGACGCCCTCAAGGCGCTCCATGACGTAGAAGTCGGACTCGAGGACGGCCTCGTCCGTGCACAGGGCGACCATGCGGGGCACGTGGGGGAAGACCGGCCCGAGAGCGGCCTGGAGGTCGTGCTCCCGCCGCATGTTGTGGGCACTCCCGCCGAGCGCTCCGTGCGGGGGACGACGCAGGACGAGCGCCCTTGCGGGCCAGCGCAGCTCGTAAGTGAGGTTGGAGGCGCCGCCGGAGAACTGCCGGACCTCGGGATCGCCGACGAGGTCCGCCGCCACCTCCGGGCTCGCCTGCTCACGCAGCCAGGTGGCCACGGCCGACACGTCGAAGGCGTCCTCGTCCCGGACCGGTCCCGCGCTCATCTCGGCTCGCTTCCTGAATCGAGGTTCATGTCGCCAGACCCTATCGTCCCCCTTCGTCCGGGGGCGGGGCGACGGGTGCGTCCAGATGCTGGGCGTATGGTGTCCGGCGTTTTTGCCCACCACCAGAAGGGTCATCATGACCACCGCCGCGACACCCCCGGCCGAACGCACCTTCCTCGG
>DXAR01000148.1 GCA_019116945.1 Candidatus Janibacter merdipullorum
GATGATCTTGCGGCCGGTGAGACCGGCGTCGCCCATGGGCCCGCCGATGACGAACGTGCCGGTCGGGTTGATGAGGGTCCGGTAGTCGGAGGTGTCGAGCTGGACGCCCGAGTCCTTGAGGGCGGTCATCACCGGGTCGAAGACGTGCTTGCGGATGTCCTCCGGCAGCTGGCGCTCGTGGTCGATCTCGGCCGAGTGCTGGGTCGAGAGGACGACGGTGTCCAGGCGCACGGCCTCGTCCCCGTCGTAGTCGATGGTCACCTGGGTCTTGCCGTCCGGGCGCAGGTAGTCCAGCTCGCCGGACTTGCGCACCTCGGTGAGCTGCTGGGAGAGCCGGTGCGCGAGGAAGATCGGCAGCGGCATGAGCTCGGGCGTGTCCTCGCAGGCGTAGCCGAACATCAGGCCCTGGTCGCCCGCGCCCTGCTTGTCCTTGGGGTCGACCCCGCCGGTGCGGTTCTCGAAGGCGGTGTCGACGCCCTGGGCGATGTCGGGGCTCTGCGCGCCGATGGAGACCGACACGCCGCAGGTGCGGCCGTCGAATCCCTTGTCCGAGGAGTCGTAGCCGACCCGCTCGGCGATGACCTTGCGGACGAGCTGCGGGATCTCGACGTAGGCCTCGGTCGTCACCTCGCCGGCGATGTGCACGAGTCCCGTCGTCACCATCGTCTCGACGGCGACGCGACTGCGCGGGTCACTCTCCAGCATCGCGTCGAGAATCGAGTCCGAGATCTGGTCGCAGATCTTGTCGGGGTGACCCTCGGTCACCGACTCGGAGGTGAAGAGACGTCCGGACACCGTGGAACTCCCGTGGTCGAGGGCGGACGACGCCAAGCCGCCCGGTAGGTCGCGGTCAGTCTATGCACCGACCCCGGCTCACGGGAGGAGGGAGTCCACGACGACGTCCCAGATGCCGTCCGCGACGACCCGCTTGCTCGCCGGCCCGATGTCGGTGGCGGCGTCCTCCCCCTTCGTCAGGACGTGGACGGTCGTGTCGTCGGCGCCGAAGGTCTTGTCCGCCCCCACCTCGTTGACGACGAGGGCATCGCACCCCTTGCGGGCGAGCTTGTCCCGCCCCAGGTCGAGGACCGAGCCCGTCGCGTCGCCCGTCTCCGCCGCGAAGCCGACGATGACCGGCGACGGGGACTCCCCCCGGTCCCGGACGATGCCGGCGAGGATGTCCGGGTTGCGCACGAGCGCGATCGTCGGGGCGGCCTCGGGGTCGGCGGGGTCGTGGGTCTTCTTGATCTTGGACCCGGCGTACTCCGCGGGCCGGAAGTCAGCGACGGCCGCGACCATGACGACGACGTCGTGCCTGGGCGCCCGCCCGGCGATCTCGGCCTGCAGCTCGAGGGCGGAGCCGACGCGCACGACGTCGATCCCGGAGACGACGGGGAGCTCGAGGTTGGCGGCCACGAGGGTGACCTCGGCGCCGCGGGCCGCCGCCGCCTCCGCGACGGCGAGACCCTGCTTGCCGGAGGAACGGTTGCCGAGATACCGCACCGGGTCCAGCGGCTCCCGGGTGCCGCCGGTGGAGACGAGGACCCGCCGACCGGTGAGGTCGCCCGCGGTCGTGTCCACGGCCGCCAGCGCGGCGGCGTGGATCGCCTCGGGGTCGGGCAGGCGGCCCGGCCCGGTGTCGGCTCCGGTGAGGCGACCGGACTCGGGCTCGACGACGGTGACGCCCCGCTCCCGCAGGGTCGCGACATTGGCCCGGGTCGCCGCGTGCTCCCACATCTCGGTGTGCATCGCCGGGGCGAGGACGACCGGGCAGCGCGCGGTGAGGAGCACATTGGTCAGCAGGTCACCGGCGAGCCCGTGCGCCGCCTTGGCGAGGAGGTCCGCCGTCGCCGGTGCGACGACGACGAGGTCGGCCTCCTGGCCGATGCGCACGTGCGGCACGTCGGTGATGTTGCTCCAGACATCGGTCTGGACGGGAGCGCCCGAGAGGGCCTCCCACGTCGGCGCCCCGACGAAGCGCAGCGCGGCCTCGGTGGGCACGACGGTGACGTCGTGCCCGCCCTCGCTGAAGAGACGCAGGAGGAGGGCCGACTTGTAGGCGGCGATGCCGCCGCCGACCCCGAGGACGATGCGCACGAAGGGAGCCCGTCAGACCTCGTCGGTGGTGGGCACGTCGACGATCGACTCGGGGGCCTCGCCCTCGGGGGCGCTGGCCTCCTTGGTCAGCAGGCCCTGGTCGATCTCGCGCAGGGCGATCGACAGCGGCTTCTCGTGGACCTGGGCGTCGACGAGCGGGCCGATGTACTCGAGCAGGCCCTCCTGGAGCTGCGAGTAGTACGCGTTGATCTGCCGGGCCCGCTTGGCGCCGTAGATGACGAGGGCGTACTTGCTGTCCGCCTTGGTGAGGAGGTCGTCGATCGGCGGGTTGGTGATGCCGATGGGATTTGCCTTGGTACCGGACACGTCGAGATGGTCCTTCGTCGTCGGGGTCAGGGGGATCTCATCAATGATACGAGTTCCTCGGCGGCACGACGAATGTCGTCGTTGACGACGACGTGGTCGAACTCCTGCTGGGCCGCCAGCTCGACCTTCGCGGTGTCGAGCCGGACGGCCCGCTCCTCCTCCGTCTCGGTGCCCCGGCCGACGAGACGGCTCACGAGCTCGTCCCACGAGGGGGGCGCGAGGAAGACGAACCGGGCCTCGGGCATGGAGGCCCGGACCTGCCGGGCGCCCTGGAGGTCGATCTCGAGGAGCGGCAGCCGACCGTCCGCGAGCGCCTCGTCGACGGGTCCCCGCGGGGTGCCGTAGGAGGCGCGTCCGTGGACGACTGCCCACTCGAGCATCTCGCCGTCGGCGACCCGTGCGGCGAAGTCCTCGCCGGAGAGGAAGTGGTAGTGGACGCCGTCGACCTCGCCGGGGCGCGGCGGGCGCGTCGTCGCCGACACTGAGAGCCAGACCTCGGGGTGGTGCTCGCGGATCCACGCCGCCACGGTCCCCTTCCCGACCGCCGTGGGGCCCGCGAGGACCGTCAGCCGCCCGCTCATGCCTGCTCGACGTGGTCGAGGAGGGCGCGGGTCTGGTGCGGCCCGAGGCCGCGCACCCGTCGGGACCCGGCGATGCCGAGCTCGTCCATGATCTGACCTGCCTTCGCCCGCCCGATCCCGGGCAGGGACTCGATGAGCTCGGACACCTTCATCCTGGATATCGCCTCGTCCTCACGGTCCTCGACGACCTCGCGCAGCCGGGCGCGGCCCTGCTTGAGCTGCTGCTTGACCTCGGCGCGGCGTCGTCGTGCGGCGGTGGCCCGGGACAGGGCCTCGGCGCGTTGCTCCGGCGTGAGCGCGGGGACGGGCACGGACGGTCACAGCCTCTCCGGGACGACGGGCGAAGGGGGAATCCGCTCACCTTCTCATGTGGCGGTGATGCCGGCGACCTCCGCCGCCACGGTCCGGGCACGATCACGCAGGGCCGTGAGGTCGGGACCGGCCCGGAGGACGTCGCGACTGCTGCTCGCGAGCACCTGCGGGAGGGCGCCGGCGAAGACCGAGCGGACGTCCTCGGCGGTCGCCCCCTGGGCACCGAGGCCGGGGGCGAGGATCGGGCCGCCCATCGCCGGCAGGTCCACCCCGAGGTCCGCCACGGCCGTGCCGACGGTGGCCCCGACCACGAGACCGACGCTGCCGAGCTCGCCCCGTGCGCGAGCCCCGGCGTTGTCCTCGGCCGCCGCCTCGGCGACCGCGCCGGCGACCGAGCGGCCGTCCGCGCCGCGGGCGTGCTGGACGCTCGCTCCCTCGGGGTTGGAGGTGAGGGCGAGGACGATGACCCCGCGACCCGTCGCGTGGGCGAGGTCGATCGCCGGTCGGAGCGACCCATACCCGAGGTAGGGGCTCACGGTGATCGCATCCGCGGGGGCGGGGGCGTCCTCGCCGAGGAAGGCCTCGCCGTAGGCGGCGACGGTCGTCCCGATGTCGCCGCGCTTGACGTCGAGCACGGTGAGGGTGCCGGCCTCCCGCAGGTCGGTGAGGGCTCGCTCGAGGAGGGCCACCCCCTTCGCCCCGAAGACCTCGAAGAAGGCGGACTGCGGCTTGACCGCGGCCACCGACCCGCCGAAGGCCTCGACGCAGGTCATCGTGAACCGCTCGAGCCCGGCGAGGTCGTAGGTCAGGCCCCAGGACTCAAGGAGCCCCCGGTGCGGGTCGATGCCCGCGCAGAGCGGCCCGTGCTCGGCCATCGCTGCCTGCAGGCGTACGCCGAAGGGGGTGTCGGAGGTGGTCATCCGGGATACCTCTCGTGGGCGATGCCGACGACGTCGGCGAGACGGTCGAAACCCCGTTCGGCGACGAGCTGCTCGAGCTCGACACCGACGCGGTGAGGGGCCGTCGGGTCGTTGAAGGTCGCCGTGCCGACCTGGACCGCGGTGGCCCCGGCGGCGACGAGCTCGAGGGCATCTCGGCCGTGCCGCACTCCCCCGACACCGACGATGGGGGCCGGGGTGATCCGGCCGGCCCGCATCGCGCCGGCCACCTGCCAGACGGCCCGGACCGCCATCGGGCGGATCGCCGGCCCGGAGAGCCCACCGGTCGCCGCGACGAGGTGCGGTCGGAGCCGGTCGGTGTCGATGGCCACACCGAGGGTCGTGTTGATCATCGTCAGCCCGCGCGCGCCGGCCCTGAGCACCGCGTCGGCGATCTCGACGACGTCCGTGACGTCCGGGCTGAGCTTCGCGAGCATCGGCAGGCCCCGCGGGACCTCCTCGCGCACGAGGGTCAGGACCTTGTGCGAGCTCGCCGGGTCGCAGGCGAAGACGAGGCCCCGGTTCGCGACGTTGGGGCAGGAGATGTTGACCTCGATGGCCGCCACGGCGCTCGCGTAGGGACTGCGGACGATCGCCCGGGCGACCCGGCCGAACTCGGACGCCGTCGACCCGGCGATCGACACGACGACCCGGGCACCGATGGAGTGCAGCCAGGCGAGGTCCTTCTCGACGAAGGCGGTGACGCCCGGCCCCTGGAGGCCGATGGAGTTGAGCATCCCCGACGGCGTCTCGGCCATGCGGGGTGTCCCCCGGCCGGAGACCGGATCGAGCTTCACCGACTTCGTGACGAAGGCCCCCAGGGCGGCCACGTCGATGAAGCGGTGCAGCTCGCGGCCGTTGGCGGCGCACCCGCTCGCGGTCATCAGGGGGTTCGGCAGCCGGACACCGGCGAGGTCCACGGACATGTCGACCATCAGCGCACCGCCTTCGGGGCACCCACGGCGTCCTCCGGGACCCGGCAGTAGCCGTCCTCGAAGGCCTCCCAGCGCACCCGGTCCCCGCGGAAGACGGGGCCCTCGAGGCAGCTGCGGACCATGCTCGTCGTCCCCTCGCCGTCGCGGACCGGCATGACGCAGGTCATGCAGATACCCACACCGCACGCCATGGCCTCCTCGACGGCCACCTGGGCGACGATCCCGTGCTCCTCGGCGATCCCGCTCAGCGAGCGGAGCATGCCCATCGGACCGCAGGCGTAGACCACCCCTGCACCGCTGCGCTCGACGAGGCCGGGGACGACGTCGGAGACCCAGCCCCGGGTGCCCGCCGAGCCGTCATCGGTCGTCACCGTGACCCCGTCGGCGACCCGGCGGGCCTCGACGACACCGAAGAGGCGTCCGGCCGTGGCGGCGCCGAGGACGATCTCGACCGGGCACCCGCGCTCCCGCAGCTGCTCGGCGAGCCAGAAGAGGGGGGCCGACCCGTAGCCGCCGCCGACGAGGACGCACGGCACCGGTGTCGAGGGCAGCGGGAAGCCTCGCCCGAGCGGGCCGATGACCCCGACGCTCTCCCCCGCCTGGAGCCGGGTGATCTCCTGCGTCCCCGGGCCGTGGGCCGCGACGACGATCTCCGTCGTCCCGCCGTAGGTGCCCGCGGGCGAGACCCGGTGGATGGAGAAGCTGCGGCGCAGGAGCATCGAGCCGGTGCCGTCGCCCACGGAGAGAGCGACGAACTGGCCCGGGCGGGCCAGCTCGGCCAGCCCCGGGGTGACGAGCGTGAGGTGCCGGTAGTCGCCCGCGGCGACATTGCCGAGGACCTCGGCCTCGACCTGGACGACCCCGGCGCCGTCGCGCGCCGCGATGGTGCGAGCGGTCACCGTCCGGCCCCGTAGAGGTCGAGGTCGCGCGCGTGCTCCTGGAGCGGCTTGACGCGCAGCTCCCCGCCGATGCGCGCCTCGATCGACTGGACCGCGGCACCGAGCTGCTGGACGGTCGTGACGATCGGCTTGTCCATCGCCGTCGTCGCCGCGCGGATCGCATAGCCGTCGGCACGGGCGTGCTGTCCGGACGGGGTGTTGAAGACGACGTCGATCTCACCGGCGAGGATCCGGTCGACGACGCTCTGCTCGTCCCCGGCCCGCTCCGAGTGCTTCACGACGACCTCGCACTCGACGGCATTGCGGCGCAGCACGTCCGCGGTGCCCTGGGTGGCGAGGATCCGGAAGCCGAGGTCCGCCAGGCGCTTGATCGGGAAGATCATCGCCCGCTTGTCGCGGTTGGCGACGGAGACGAAGACGGTGCCCGTCGACGGCAGCCCGCTGGCGAGCGAGCCGAGCTGGCTCTTGGCGAAGGCGGCACCGAAGTCGGCGTCGATGCCCATGACCTCACCGGTGGAGCGCATCTCCGGGCCGAGGAGGGAGTCGACGACGTCGCCCTCCCGCGTGCGGAAGCGCTTGAAGGGGAGGACGGCCTCCTTGACCGACATCGGGGCGTGCGCCGGCATGGAGCCGCCGTCGAGCTCGCGCGGGAGCATCCCCTCGGCGCGGAGGCTCTCGATGCTCGCACCGAGCATGACCCGTGCCGCCGCCTTGGCCAGCGGGACGCCCGTGGCCTTGGCGACGAAGGGGACGGTGCGCGACGCGCGGGGGTTCGCCTCGAGGACGTAGAGGACGTCCTGGGCGAGCGCGAACTGGACGTTCATGAGCCCACGCACCCCGATCCCCTTCGCCAGGGCAGCGGTCGCCTCGCGGACCCGCTGCAGCTCGCCCGAGCCGAGCGTGGCCGGCGGCAGGGTGCAGCTCGAGTCACCGGAGTGGATCCCGGCCTCCTCGATGTGCTCCATGATCCCGCCGAGGTACATCGTCTCGCCGTCGTAGAGGGCGTCGACGTCGATCTCGATGGCGTCGTCGAGGAAGCGGTCGACGAGGATCGGGTGCTCCGGTGACGCGATCGCCGCCCGGGTGACGTACTCGCTCAGGGTGGCGTCGTCGTAGACGATCTCCATGCCCCGGCCGCCGAGGACGTAGGAGGGACGCACGAGGACCGGGTAGCCGATCCCGCGGGCGATCTCCACGGCCTCCTCCGCGCTGAAGGCGGTGCCGTGCTTGGGGGCGTTGAGCCGGGCCTCGTGCAGGACGCGCCCGAAGTGGCCCCGGTCCTCGGCGAGGTCAATCGCCTCGGGCGAGGTGCCGACGATGGGCACGCCGGCGGCCTTGAGCTCCTTGGCCAGGCCGAGCGGGGTCTGCCCGCCGAGTTGGACGATGACCCCGGCGACCGGCCCCGCCTGGGTCTCCGCGTGGATGACCTCGAGGACGTCCTCGAGGGTCAGCGGCTCGAAGTAGAGCCGGCTGCTCGTGTCGTAGTCGGTCGAGACGGTCTCCGGGTTGCAGTTGACCATGACCGTGTCGTAGCCGGCGTCCCTGAGCGCGA
Organism: Candidatus Janibacter merdipullorum; assembly: GCA_019116945.1. Taxonomy (GTDB): domain Bacteria; phylum Actinomycetota; class Actinomycetes; order Actinomycetales; family Dermatophilaceae; genus Janibacter; species Janibacter merdipullorum. The sequence goes on from DXAR01000148.1 coordinate 7,639, forward strand.
AGCTCGCGTGGACGCACGAGTAGTCGAACTCCACGCCCTGGCCGATGCGGTTGGGTCCGGAGCCGAGGATGATGACGGCCGGACGCTCGCGCGGTTCGACCTCGCTCTCCTCGTCGTAGGAGCTGTAGTGGTACGGCGTGCGCGCGGCGAACTCGGCCGCGCAGGTGTCGACGGTCTTGAAGACCGGGCGCACGCCGAGGGCGTGGCGCACACCGCGCACGACCGACTCCTCCATCCGACGCAGCCGGGCGATCTGGCTGTCCGAGAAGCCGTGGCGCTTGGCCAGCGCCAGGAGCTGCGGGTCCAGCTCCGGCGCGTCGTGGATCTGCTGGGCGAGGTCGTTGACGAGCGCCATCTGGTCGAGGAACCACGGGTCGATCTTCGTCGCCTCGTGCACCTCCTCGACGGAGATCCGGGCGCGCATGGCCTGCTGGACCTGGACGATCCGGCCGTCCGTCGGCGTCCGCGCCTCCTCGAGCAGGGCACGGGCCACCTCGAGTGTGGGCTCCTCGCCGTCCCAGTGGAAGGCGGCCCCGGCGCGCTCGGCGGACCGCAGCGCCTTCTGCAGGGCCTCGGTGAAGTTGCGGCCGATGGCCATGGCCTCCCCGACGGACTTCATCGTCGTCGTCAGGGTCGGGTCGGCGGCGGGGAACTTCTCGAAGGCGAAGCGGGGCACCTTGACGACGACGTAGTCGAGGCTCGGCTCGAAGCTCGCCGGGGTCTCCTCGGTGATGTCGTTGGGGACCTCGTCGAGGGTGTAGCCGATGGCCATCTTGGCCGCGATCTTCGCGATGGGGAACCCGGTCGCCTTCGACGCCAGGGCCGAGGACCGCGAGACGCGCGGGTTCATCTCGATGACGATCATCCGACCGTCCGCGGGGTTGATGGCGAACTGGATGTTGCAGCCACCGGTCTCCACACCGACCTCGCGGATGACCGCGATGCCGACATCGCGCATCCGCTGGTACTCGCGGTCCGTGAGGGTCAACGCGGGCGCCACGGTGATGGAGTCACCGGTGTGCACCCCCATGGGGTCGAGGTTCTCGATGGAGCACACGACGACGACGTTGTCGGCGGTGTCCCGCATGACCTCGAGCTCGTACTCCTTCCACCCGAGGATCGACTCCTCGAGGAGCACCTCGGTCGTCGGGCTGGCCCGGAGGCCGGCGCCGGCCATCCGGCGCAGGTCGGTCTCGTCGTAGGCGAAGCCGGAGCCGAGCCCACCCATGGTGAAGGAGGGACGCACGACGACGGGGTAGCCGAGCTCCTCGGCGGCGGCGACGGTCCGCTCGAGCGCGAGATCGACCTCCTCGCCGGGAGTGGCCCCCTCGGGGGCGCCGTGGGCATTGCAGATGATCGACTTCGCCGACTCGGCGCCGCACCGTTCGACGACGCCCTTGAAGCGCTCGCGGTCCTCCCCGAGCTGGATGGCGTCGACGTTGGCCCCGATGAGCGGGCAGCCGTACTCCTCGAGGACGCCCGTGTCGTGGAGGGCGATCGCGGTGTTGAGCGCGGTCTGACCACCGAGGGTGGCCAGGACGGCGTCGGGACGCTCCTTCGCGATGATCTTCTCGACGACCTCGGGGGTGATCGGCTCGATGTAGGTCGCGTCCGCGAACTCCGGGTCGGTCATGATCGTCGCGGGGTTGGAGTTGACGAGGATGACCCGCACCCCCTCCTCCCGCAGGACCCGGCAGGCCTGGGTGCCGGAGTAGTCGAACTCGCAGGCCTGCCCGATGACGATCGGGCCGGAGCCGATGACAAGGACGCTGGTGATGTCGTCGCGCTTGGGCATCAGGCCTGGGTCTCGCTTTCGGTGGGGGTGGTCGGGGTGCTCTCGAGGAGCTCGACGAAACGGTCGAAGAGGTAGGCGGCGTCGTGCGGTCCGGCCGCCGCCTCAGGGTGGTACTGGACGGAGAAGCCGAGGAGGCGGGCGCCCTCCCCGGGGCCGTCGCGCAGCTCGAGGCCCTCGACGACGTCGTCGTTGAGGCAGACGTGGCTCACCCGGGCGGTGCCGAAGGGGGTGTCCGTCACCCCCTCGAGGGGGGCGTCCACGGCGAACCCGTGGTTGTGCGCGGTCACCTCCACAGTGCCGGTCGCACGGTCGAGCACCGGCTGGTTGATGCCGCGGTGGCCGTACTTGAGCTTGTAGGTGCCGAAACCGAGGGCCCGCCCGAAGAGCTGGTTGCCGAAGCAGATGCCGAAGTACGGCAGCCCCTCGCCGAGGGCCTCCTGGAGGAGCTCGACCTGCTGCCCCGCGGTCGCCGGGTCGCCCGGCCCGTTGGAGAAGAAGAGCCCGTCCGGGGACACCGCCCGGACGTCGGCGAGCGTCGACGTGGCCGGCAGGACGTGCACCTCGATGCCGCGCTCGGCGAGCCGGGTCGGGGTCATCGTCTTGATGCCGAGGTCGATGGCCGCGACGGTGAAGCGCTTCTCCCCCTTCGCCGCCACGACGTAGGGCTCGCGGGTGCTCACCTCCGCGGCGAGGGCGGAGCCGGCCATCTCCGGTGCGGACCGCACCCGCTCGAGACGGCTCGCCTCGTCGCCGAGGGTGTCCCCGGAGAAGATGCCGACCCGCATGGCCCCGCGCTCGCGCAGGTGCCGGGTCAGGGCGCGGGTGTCGATGCCGCCGATGCCGACGACGCCGTGCTCGCGCAGGGCGTCCTCGAGGGTGCGGGTCGAGCGCCAGTTGCTCGGCCGGATGGCCGGGTCGCGCACGACGTAGCCGCCCACCTGGATGCGGTCGGACTCGTCGTCCTCGTCGTTCCACCCGGTGTTGCCGACGTGGGGCGAGGTCATGACGACGACCTGCCCGCGGTAGCTCGGGTCGGTGAGCGTCTCCTGGTAGCCGGTCATGCCGGTGGAGAAGACGGCCTCGCCGACGGTCTCGCCGACGGCGCCGTAGGCGGTGCCGGCGAAGGTGCGGCCGTCCTCGAGGACGAGCACGGCGGGCTCGGTGGACGTGGCAGTGGGGGTACTCATGGGCGGACCTCTCCGTCGACCGCCGTGGTGCGGCCGTTCAGGATCGTCGTGCGGACGCGGCCGGTGAGGCTCCGTCCGGCGAAGGGGGTGTTGCGGGACAGGGAGAGCGAGGCGGCCGGGTCGACGGTGACCGTGGCCGTGGGGTCGACGAGGACGAGGTTGGCCGGGGAGCCGACCTCGACCGGTCGGCCGTGGTCGGCCAGCCCGGCGATCCTCGCGGGGGCGGTGGACATCCGGTCGACGAGGCCGGCCCAGTCGAGGAGACCGGAGGCGACCATGACCTCGTGGACGACGGCGAAGGCCGTCTCGAGCCCGAGCATGCCGAAGGCCGCGTCGGGGAAGGCGTGCTCCTTGTCGTGCCGGGCGTGGGGTGCATGGTCCGTGGCGACGGCGTCGATCGTGCCGTCGGCGAGGGCCTCGCGCAGGGCCGCGACGTCCTCCTCCGGACGCAGCGGCGGGTTGACCTTGTAGACCGGGTCGTAGGACGCGAGCAGGTCGGTCGTGAGGAGCAGGTGGTGCGGGGTGACCTCGGCGGTCACCCGCGCTCCCCGCCGCTTGGCCCAGCGCACGGCCTCGACACCCTCGGCCGTCGAGACGTGGGCGACGTGCACCCGGGAACCCGTGTGGAGGGCCAGCTCGGCGTCGCGGGCGATGATGCTCGACTCGGCGACGGCGGGCCAGCCGGTGAGGCCGAGCCGACCGCTGACCTCCCCCTCGTGGCAGCAGGCCGCGGGTCCGGCCAGGGCCGGGTCCTGGGCGTGCTGGGAGATGACGCCGTCGAAGGCCCGGATGTATTCGAGCGCCCGCCGCATGACCCGGGAGTCGTGGACGCACCGTCCGTCGTCGGAGAAGACCCGGACCCGGGCGCGGGAGCGGTGCATGAGGCCGAGCTCGGCGAGCTCGGCACCGTCGAGCCCCTTGGTCACCGCCCCGATCGGCTGGACGTCGACGAGCCCGGCCGCCCGGCCGAGGTCGAGGACGTGCTCGGCCGCCTCGCCGGTGTCGGTGACCGGCGTCGTGTTGGCCATCGCGAGGATCGCGGTGTACCCGCCCGCCGCAGCGGCGGCCGACCCGGTGCGGACGGTCTCGGCGTCCTCCCGGCCCGGCTCCCGCAGGTGGGTGTGCAGGTCGACGAGGCCGGGCAGGAGGACGAGCCCCTCCGCGTCGACGCGCTCGACTCCCGCGGCGCCGTCGGCCGTGGCATCGGCGCCGACGGCGGCGATGACGCCGTCCCGGACGAGGACGTCGGTGGCGTGCCCGCCGAGGGGGCGCGCTCCGGTGATGACGAGGTCGCTCATGCCGCCTGCCCCCTCGTGCCGCTGTCGGACGCGAGCAGGTGGTAGAGCACGCTCATCCGCACGGCGACACCGGCGCTCACCTGGTCGAGGACGAGGCTCCCGGCGGCGTCGGCGGCGTCTGCGGCGATCTCCAGCCCGCGGTTCATCGGGCCGGGGTGCGCGATGACGGCCTCGGGGTTGGCCGCGGTCAGCGCCGCCAACCGGTCCCGGGTCAGGCCGTAGCCGACGGTGTACTCCCGGGCAGTCGGGAAGAAGCCCCCGGACATACGCTCCCGCTGGACCCGCAGCATCATGAGGGCGTCGACCCCCGAGTCGATGACCGCGTCGAGGTCGTCGCTCAGGGCGAAGCCGTCGGCCCGGGCCCACGAGGCGATGCCGCTGGGCATGAGGGTGGGCGGCGCGACGACGGTGACCTTGGCCCCGAGGCGCGGCAGCGAGAGGACGTTGGAGCGGAAGACCCGCGAGTGGGTCACGTCCCCGACGATGGCGATCCTCTTGCCGGCCAGGTCGCCGAGGCGCTGCTCGAGCGTGTAGGCGTCGAGGAGGGCCTGCGTCGGGTGCTCGTGGCTGCCGTCGCCGGCGTTGACGACCGAGGTGGCCACGCCGGACTCGTCGAACCACCGGGCCACCTGGTGCGCGGCGCCGGAGGCCTGGTGGCGCATGACGATCGCGTCGACCCCCATGGCCGCGATGGTGCGCACGGTGTCGCGGAGGGACTCCCCCTTCGACGCCGACGAGCCCTTGCCGGTGATGTTGATCGTGTCGGCGCTCATCCACTTGCCGGCGATCTCGAAGGAGGACCGGGTGCGGGTCGAGTCCTCGAAGAAGAGGTTGATCACCGTCCGGCCGCGCAGGGTCGGGAGCTTCTTCACCTCGCGGTGCTGGACCTCGTGCATCTGGGCGGCCGTCGTGAGGACCGAGCGGAGGGCGTCGTCGTCGAGGTCGGCCACGGAAAGGAGGTGGCGGGTCATCGCTGGCCACCCCCGGAGATCTGGACCGTGTCGCCGACGTCGTCGTGGTCGGCGAGACGCACGGTCACCCGCTCGGCGTGCGAGGTGGGCAGGTTCTTGCCGACATGGTCGGCGCGGATCGGCAGCTCGCGGTGCCCCCGGTCGACGAGGACGGCGAGGCGCACCGCCCGCGGGCGGCCGTAGTCGGCGAGTGCGTCGAGGGCCGCACGGACCGTCCGGCCGGAGTAGAGGACGTCGTCGACGAGGACGACGACGCGGTCGTCGACTCCCTCGGCGGGGAAGTGGGTCTGCTGGGGCGTCTTCGTGGGGCGGGCCCGCAGGTCGTCGCGGTACATCGTCACGTCGAGGGACCCGACGGGGACCTCGCTGCCCTCGATCTCGGTGATGAGGGCACCAAGGCGGCGGGAGAGCTCGACGCCGCGGCTGGGGATCCCGAGGAGGACGACGCCCTCGGCCCCCTTGTTGCGCTCGACGATCTCGTGGGCGATGCGGCGCAGGGCGCGGGCGATGTCGCCTTCGCTGAGCACCTCACGGGCGGGAGGCGGCTCGCTCTGGGCCGCAGTCGTGTCCGGACACATGGGTGTCTGCAGACCTCCTTCTCTGCCTCACGGGACAGGGGTTAAAGGATGGTGTCACCGAGAGACTCTACCGCTCGGCGAAGGGAGGTTCCGCGCCCGCCCCGGACGCGGGCAACACAGGCATTTTGCTTATACCTTCCATAACTTCCTATTATCCTCCGGTGACTCACCCCTCCGCCCTCCTCGACGTCCGGGGCCTGCGCAAGGAGTTCCCCTCCGCCGCCGGTCCCGTCGTCGCCCTCGAGGACATCACCCTGTCCATCCCCAAGGGCTCGATCCACGGCATCGTCGGCCGCTCCGGCGCCGGCAAGTCGACCCTCATCCGCTGCCTCACCGGCCTCGAGAACCCGACGAACGGTCAGGTCGTCCTCGACGGGACTGACCTGACGAGCCTCACCGGAGCCGAGCTGCGGGCGGCCCGCCGCCGCTTCGGCATGGTCTTCCAGCACGCCAACATCCTCGACTCCCGCACCGCGGCCGCCAACATCGCCCTCCCCCTCGAGATCGCCGGCTGGTCGAAGGGGGCGCGGGAGGCCCGCGTGGCCGAGCTGCTCGAGCTCGTCGGCCTCACCGACCGCGCCGACAACCACCCGGCCCAGCTCTCCGGTGGCCAGCAGCAGCGGGTCGGGATCGCGCGGGCCCTGGCGCCGCGCCCCGACATCCTCCTCTGCGACGAGCCGACCTCCGCCCTCGACGCGGGCACGACCCGGCAGATCCTCGGGCTGCTCCGCGACCTGCGCGACCGGCTCGGCATCACCGTCGTCATCATCACCCACGAGCCCTCCGTCGTCCGCGAGGTCTGCGACGCCGTGACCCTCCTCGGGGACGGGGCGCTCGTCGAGACGGGCGCGATCGCCGACGTCGTCGCCGACCCGAGCACCCAGCTCCACCGGGACCTCATCCCCCTTCCGCCGTTGCCCCTCGACGACGAGGCGGCGCACGTCCAGGTGGCTCTCGGTCAGGCCGAGGCCACCGCCACGAGCGTCGACCAGGTCCTCGAGCTGCTCCGCGGCGACGGCGTCCCCGCGGAGGTCACCGCGGCCACGCTCGAGACCATCGGCGGACGGCGGGTCGGTCGCATCCAGCTCGAGATCGGCGACCCGACCCGCGTCGACACCGCCGTGCGGATCCTCGACGCCGCCCACCTCGCCCCGGAGGTGACCGCATGATCTCCCTGACCGCGCTTGCCGCCGAGGAGCGGTGGCTCGACAACCCCGTCGTCCGGGAGAACGTCCCGCAGGCCACCCTCGACACCCTGGCGATGACCGGCGTGGCCGGGCTCATCACCGCCGTCCTCGGCGTCCTCGTCGGGGTGCTCCTCCACGGCACCTCGCCCGGTGGGATCTTCCCCCGGAGCTCGCTCAACGCCGTGCTGGGTGCCGTGGTCAACCTCGGGCGCTCGATGCCCTTCCTCATCCTCATGATCGCGCTCATCCCCTTCACCCGTCTCGTCGTCGGGACCTCGATCGGGTGGCAGGCCGCGTGCGTCCCCCTGACGATCGGCGCCGTCCCCTTCTACGCCCGGCTCGTCGAGACCTCCCTGCGCGAGGTCTCGTCCGGCACGGTCGAGGCGGCCCTGATGATGGGGGCGACCCGCTGGGAGGTCGTGCGCAAGGTCCTCCTGCCCGAGGCCCTCCCCGGCCTCGTCGCCGGCCTGACGACGACGATCATCGCCCTCATCGGCTACACGGCGATGGCCGGTGCCGCCGGCGCCGGTGGACTCGGCGACGTCGCGATCATCTACGGCTACAACCGCTTCGAGCCCGACGTCATGACGATCTGCGTGGTTCTCCTCGTGGTCATCGTCACCGTCGTCCAGGTCGTCGGCGACCTCATCGCCCGCCGTCTCGACCACCGCTGACCCCCCTAGGCCCCGAGACCCGGGGTCACCCACCGAAAGGAACACCATGTCCCCCTTCCGTCACACCACCCGCGCCGCCGCGGTCCTCGCCGTCTCCGCCCTGGCCCTGTCGGCCTGCGGTGTCGGCGGGGGCGACAGCGAGGGGCCCGAGGCCGACGGCGACGGCGTCACGACGATCACCGTCGGCGCCTCCCCCACGCCGCACGCCGAGATCCTCGAGTACGTCGACGAGAACCTCGCCGAGGACGAGGACATCGACCTCGAGATCAAGACCTTCGACGACTACGTCCAGCCGAACGTCCAGCTCGACGAGGGCGCGCTCGACGCGAACTACTTCCAGCACCTCCCCTACTACGAGGAGCAGGTCGAGGACCGCGGGTACGACTTCGCGCACTTCGAGGGCGTGCACCTCGAGCCTTTCGCCCTCTACTCGTCGGAGCTCGACGACGTCAAGGACCTCCCCGAGGGCGGCGAGATCGGGATCAACAACGACCCCTCCAATCAGGGCCGCGCGCTCGTCCTGCTCGAGGAGGCGGACGTCATCACGCTCGAGGACGGCAAGGACGCGACCAATGCGACGATCAATGACATCGCCGAGAACCCCAAGGACCTCGAGTTCACGGAGACCTCGGCGGCGCAGCTGCCTCGCTCGCTCGAGGACTTCGACGCCGCGGTCATCAACGGCAACTACGCCATCGAGGCGGACCTCTCCACCGACGACGCCCTCCTCGTCGAGGACGCCGAGGACAGCCCCTACGCCAACTTCCTCGCGGTGCAGGCGGGCAACGAGGACAACGAGGCGCTGAAGACCCTCGACGAGTTGCTCCACTCCCCCGAGGTCAAGGCCCACATCGAGAAGACGTGGCCCAAGGGCGAGGTCCTGCCCGCCTTCTGACGACGGGCCACCCCGGTCACCGCCGGGGGCGCGGCCGGCCCTCGGGGCGGTCGTCACGCACACCGGTGATGACGGGACGTCGCGCCACCACGGTCGCGACGTCCCGGAGTGCGTCCAGCTCCTCGAGGATGACCCGGGTGGGGGTGAGCACGGCCAGCGCGCCGGCGGCCGCCCCCTCGAGCACCCCCGCCACAGGCTCCCACCGTGAGTGGGTCGCCTCGGTCGTCGCGTGCTCGGGCTGGGCCTCGGCATCCGCCGGGACCGCGAGGACGAAGAAGGCGACGTCGAAGCGCCTGGGGAGGCCCTCGGGCGTCACCCAGCGGTCCCACGGCAGGAGATCCGCCGGCGAGGCGACGAGGCCGGTCTCCTCCGCGAGCTCGCGGAGCCCGGTCGCGAGGAGGGTGCGCGCCTGCGCGCGCGGGTCCCCCTCGAGGACGGTGAGCAAGGACCACGCCGCGACGTGCTCGCCCAGGACCGGCTCGGGGAGGTCGAGCGCCGCCCCCTTCGTCTCGTCGCCGGGGTCGCACCGACCCCCGGGGAAGACGACGGCCCCGGCCGCGAAGTCCATCGTCGTCCGGCGGTGCTGGACGAAGACCTCCAGCCCCTCGGGCCCGTCACGAAGGGGGACGACGCTCACCGCAGGGCGGGCCGGGACGGTCATCAGCGCTTCCGGGTGAGGAGGCCCTTCACGCCGGAGAGGAGGCCGCCGGTCGTGTCCCGCCCGTCGCCCTGCTCGGACTCCTCCGCCTCGTCGGCGGCCTCGCGCTCGGCGACGGAGGCCTGCTCGGCGCGCTCGGCCGCCGTGACCCCTTCGTCGGTGTCCGGGGAGACCGCCGCGGCGGCGACCCCACCGGAGCGCAGCTCGACCTGCTCGCTGAGGTAGCGCAGGACGACGGCGCCGACGGCGGCGACGGGCACGGCGAGGAAGGCCCCGACGATGCCGAAGACGGTGCTGCCCACGGCCACCGCGAGGAGGATGATGCCGGCGTGCAGCTGCATGGATCGGCCCTGGAGGAAGGGCTGGAGGACATTCCCCTCGATCTGCTGCACCGCGATGATGAGGATGAGGACGAAGAGCGCCGTCATCGGCCCCTGGGCCACGAGGGCGACGAGGACCGCCAGGGCCCCCACCGCGAAGGCACCGACGATGGGGATGAACCCACCGAAGAAGGTGAGGACCGCGAGGGCGAAGGCGAGCGGCACCTGGAGGACGACGAGCCCGATGCCGATGAGCACGGCGTCGACCCCGGAGACGAGGGCCTGGGTGCGGATGAATCCGCTGAGGGTGTTCCACGCCCGGGTGCTCACCTCGGTGAGGTGGGCGCCCGCCTGCTCGCCCGAGACCCGCCGGACGAAGGGGAGGAAGTCCGGCCCGTCCTTGAGGAAGAAGAAGACGAGCACGAGGACGAGGACGAGGGTGACGAGCCCGCTGCCCACCGCCGAGGCACCGGTGAGGGCACCGGAGGCGATCTCGCCGCCGCGGTCCTGGAGCCAGGTCGTCGCGGTCTGGACGCCCTGGTCGATGGTCTCGTTGTCGACGTTGAAGGGCTCCTGACCGAGTCGGTCCTGGAGCTTGGTCAGGCCCTGGGAGGCCGAGTCGGCGAGCTCACCGGACTGGCTGACGAGGGACGGGGTGATCGCCCCGAGCACCCCGAAGAAGGCGACGAGCGAGCCGAGGATGACGAGGACCGCGGCGAGCGCACCGGGCAGCCCCCGGCGGCGCAGCCACGCGGTCGGCGGCCAGAGGACGGTGGCGACGATGAGCGCGAGGATGACCGGGAAGACCCCGACCCACAGGGCCGCGAGCATCCACCACAGGAGGGCGGCGCCCACGGCGATGAGGACGAGCCGCAGCGACCACTGGGCGAGCCAGGTGACGCCGTCGCCGATGACCGCCCCGCGGTCGCGGGGTGGGGTGACCTGATCGGCACTCGATACGTGCTGCGACTCCACGGTGTCCTCCTCAGACCAGTGTCGGCTTGACCTCGACGATCCGCGCGAGCAGACCGTTGATGAACCTCGGCGACTCGTCCGTGCTCAGCTCCGTCGCGAGGACGACCGCCTCGCTCACGGCGACCTCCTCGGGGACGTCCTCCGAGTAGAGCACCTCCCAGGCACCGAGGCGCAGGATGGCGCGGTCCACGTCGGGCATCCGCTCGAGGGTCCAGCCCTGGCTGTACGTCGTCAGCGCGTCGTTGATGTCGCTCCAGTGGGCGACGACCCCCTCGACGGCGGTGATCGTGTAGGGGTTGAGCGGCGCCTCCGTCACGGGTACCGCGCCCCGCTCACGCGCGAGGTCGCCGGCGTTGAGTCCCCGGGACTCGGCCTCGAAGAGGAGGTCGACGGCCCGCTTGCGGGCCTTGGTCCGTGCCCCCACTCAGTTCACGCGACCGAGGTAGGAGCCGTCGCGGGTGTCGACCTTGACGCGGGTGCCCTGCTCGAGGAAGAGCGGCACGGAGATCTCGGCGCCGGTCTCGAGGGTCGCGGGCTTCGACCCGCCGGTCGAGCGGTCGCCCTGCAGACCCGGCTCGGTGTAGGTGATCTCGAGCTCGACCGACGGCGGGAGCTCGACGAAGAGGACATTGCCCTCGTGGCGGGCGACGACCGCCTCCTGGTTCTCGAGGAGGAATTTGCTCGAGTCGCCCATGACCTCCGGCGTCACCGGGATCTGGTCGTAGGTGCCCGGGTCCATGAAGACGAAGTCGGTGCCGTCGTTGTAGAGGTACTGCATCGTCTGCTTGTCGACGTTCGAGGTCTCGACCTTGGTGCCGGCGTTGAAGGTCTTGTCGATGGTCTTGCCGCTCGTGACGTTCTTGAGCTTGGTACGGACGAAGGCAGGCCCCTTGCCCGGCTTGACGTGCTGGAACTCCACAACGGTCCACAGCTGTCCCTCGAGGTTGAGGACCATGCCGTTCTTGAGGTCGTTCGTCGTTGCCACGTGCTGCTCGCCTTCGCGTCGGTGTCGTCTCGTCCTGCCCCGGCGCCGGCTGGCACCCGTGGGCCGCCTTGCATCCTAACCGCCGAAGGCCTCCTCGACCCACGCGCGCATCTCGGGGGCGCCGTCCTCGAGGACCGACAGGTGCGATGCCTCCGGTTCGGTCACGTGGTCGACATCGCTCCCCCGCTCCTCGTACTGACGGACGAGGCGATCGGTGAGCTGGTGCGGGACGACCTCGTCCTTCGCCCCCTGGAGGACGAGGACGGGCACGTCAGGGGTGAGGGCGGCGGGGTCGTTGGCCTCGACGACCTCCTGCACGCGCGAGAGGTCGGCGCCGGGGTCGAGGAACTCCCGGGGCGAGATCCCCCCGAGCGAGTCCTCCCCCTGCAGCTCGGCGATGCACCGCTCCTCGAGCTGCGGGAGGAGGGCCTCGCCCCGGCGGCTCAGGATGTTCTCGGCGGGGACCTCCGCCGTCCAGGCGGCACTCGTGACGAGGGGCCCGAGGAAGGAGGTCGACCCGGAGTCGGCCGCCTCGGCCCGTCCTCCGGCGTCCTCCTCCTGCGGCTGGTCGAGCATCTCGACGACGGCGCCGAGCTGGCTCGGCGGCGCGAGGGCGACGATCCCCTCGAGCTCGAGACCCGGCGTGTACGCCCCGGCGAAGCGACTCGTGAAGAGCGCGGCGTGACCACCCTGCGAGTGCCCCATGGCCAGCCAGCGGGTCGAGAGGTCCGGCGACAGGTCGCGGGCCGCGCGGACGAGATCGGCCATCGCGGCGCCGGCGGACTTGCCCATGAGGTACGGGTGCGGCCCGGGGGTCCCGAGCCCCTCGTAGTCCGTGCGCACCACGGCGTACCCGTCCTCGACGAGGTCGGCCGTCACCTCGTCCATGGCGGTCGTGTACACCCCGGTCGTCGGGTCGACCTGCAGGCGGGAGGGGGCACAGTCGTCGGCCATCCCGGTCGTGCCGTGGCCCCAGGAGATGACCGGCCACCCGCCCTCGGGCGGGTCTCCGTCCGGGACGGTGACGACGCCGGACACGGGCACGGTCTCCCCCTTCGCCCCCACGGAGCGGTAGAGGACGAGCCAGGTCGTCCCGCCGATCGTCGGGCCGCTGACGACGGGTCGCGCCCAGATGACGCTGCCGTGGCCGCCGTCCCGTGCCTGCTCGGCCGTCGGCTCGTAGAAGGCCGCCCCCTCCGGGCCGCGCGGGGGTGCCTCCTCGGGGTCGGGTCGGTCCGCGATCGCGAGCGCGGCCACGAGGACGGCGGCGAGGAGGACCGCGACGAGGGTCCACCAGGGGTGGCGACGCAGGACCGAAGGGATCACCGGCGCATCCTGTCAGAAGCGCGCCCGAGGAGGCAGGATGGCGGCCATGACGTCCAAGCCTGTCCTCGCCACCGTCGCCACCGTCGCCGCCGGCACCGCCGGACTCGCTGCCCGGGACCTCCTCCAGCGACGACATGCCCTCAAGCGCAACTTCCCCGTCGTGGCCAATGCCCGCTACCTCCTCGAGCGGATCGGTCCGGAGCTGCGGCAGTACATCGTCACGAGCAATGACGAGGAGCGGCCCTTCAGCCGTGACCAGCGCGCCTGGGTGTACGCCTCCTCCAAGATGGAGAACAACTACGTCGGCTTCGGCACCGACAACGACGTCGAGCAGCTCGAGGGCTACCCGATCTTCAAGCACCGCACCTTCTCCGACGTGGCCGCGTCCACCTCCACCCACGACGCCGACCACGTGCGGCTGCCCTCCGCCAAGATCCTCGGCGGCCCCATGGGCCGCCGGCACGCCTTCCGACCGCCCTCCGTCATCAACATCTCCGCGATGAGCTACGGATCGCTCTCCGGCAACGCGATCCATGCCCTCAACGCCGGCGCCCGGCAGGCCGGGGCCATGCACTGCACCGGCGAGGGCTCCCTGTCCCCGGCACACCGCCAGGGCGGAGACCTCATCTTCCAGATCGGCACCGCCTACTTCGGCTGCCGGGACGAGCAGGGCCGCTTCGACATGGAGAAGCTCAAGGAGGTCGTCGCCTCCGCGCCGGTCAGGGCCATCGAGATCAAGCTCAGCCAGGGCGCGAAGCCGGGGCTCGGCGGCATGCTCCCCGCCGCGAAGATCTCCGAGGAGATCGCCCGGACGCGGGGGATCCCGGAGGGCAAGGACTGCGCGAGCCCCTCGCGCCACAGCGAGTTCGACGACGTCGACTCCATGCTCGACTTCGTCGAGTCGATCGCCGCGGAGACCGGCCTGCCCGTCGGCATCAAGTCGGCCGTGGGCGACATGAACTTCTGGGAGGACCTCGTCGAGGCGATGCGCGACGGCCAGCGAGGCGTGGACTTCATCACCATCGACGGCGGCGAAGGGGGGACCGGCGCGGCGCCGCTCGTCTTCAGCGATGCCGTGGCCCTCCCCTTCCGCATCGCCTTCACCCGGGTCTACTCGCTCTTCGCCGCGGCGGGGATGACCGACCGGGTCACCTTCGTCGGCAGCGGCAAGCTCGGGCTACCCGAGAATGCCCTCGTCGCCTTCGCGCTCGGCGTCGACATGGTGCACGTCGCCCGCGAGGCGATGCTCTCCATCGGGTGCATCCAGGCGCAGAAGTGCCACACCGACCACTGCCCCACCGGGGTCGCGACGCAGAATGCCTGGCTCGAGCGGGGCCTCGACCCCACCCTCAAGGCCAACCGGGCGGCCAACTACCTCCGCACCGTCCGTCGCGACCTGCTCAAGGTGTCCGAGGCGTGCGGGGTGTGGCACCCCGGGCTGCTCACCGTCGACGACGTCGAGATCCTCCTCGGGCACCGCAAGGCAACGCCGCTCGGCGAGATCTACGGCTACGAGCCGGGATGGGGTGGGCTCGGCGAGGAGACCGCTCGCGAGATCACCGAGATCATGTCCACCACCGCGCCGCACGGGGACACCCGGCGCGCGATCACCCCCGGCGCAGGCCGGTCGTGACCGCAGCCCGGAGCCCCGGGGTGTCGTCGAGGAGCTGTCGGGTGTACTTCTTCGCGCCCTGCGGGGCCAGGTGGATCTCGTCACGGCTGTCACCGTCGCCCCACCAGTCGCCGTAGGAGTCCACGGGGAAGTGCTCCACGTCGGCGCCCTCGGCGAGCTGCCGCGCGGCCCGCTGACGGCGCTCGTCGTACGACGGGGTCTTGCGCTCGAGCGCCTGCTGGTAGGCAGGTGAGTACGGGATCTCCGTGGCGATGACCGTGGTGCCCTGCTCCTCGAGGATCCGGGCGATGTCGCGGAACTGCGTGCGGCCGAGCTCGCTCGCCTGCGGGAGGCCCGCGCTGCGCCCCTTCGCCCGCGACCTGGCCTTCTTCTCGACGGCCGCCTTCGTCGCGCTCGGGTGGATCATGAATCCGTCGGAGCGCAGCCAGGTATCGTCGTCCACGCGCAGGCTCGTCTGCGGGTACCGGCCCTGCTGGGCGCGGGCCACCTGGTCGCCGGCACCGCTGAACCGCTGTCGGAAGTCCTTGATGTGCGACTCGCACGCGGAGGCGTCCTCCTCCGTCCAGCCCTCGGCGTCCCGGTCGCAGCCCTCGACGACGGAGGAGAAGGGGGTCCGCGAGACGGTCTCCTCGTAGTGGGGGTCGCCGTCACCGGCCCGCGTCGAGATGACGAGGATCGCGACGTCGGGGGCCTTGTCGGTCTCCACGAGGTGTCGCGCGATCATCCGGTTGATCCCCCAGCGCGCCTTGCTCGTGGCGGCGTTGAAGGCCGTGACATCCCGACCCGTCGCCTGGCCCAGCTCCTCGCCGAGGACCTGGGGGTCGATGCCCTGCTGGGTCATCGAGTCACCGAAGACCATGACGTCCGGTGCCTCGCGGCGTGCGTCCAGCGCATTGATCATCGTCTCGAAGTGCGGACTCTGGGTCTTGGCGAGGGGGAGGCGCCCGGAGGCCACCCAGGCCCGCAGCTGCCCGCTGGTCACGTCGTCGGGCAGAGGCTGCTGCGCCTCGATCGACGGGTAGTCGTCGCCGAGGGCATCGATCGGCGACGCGAGGTCGTCGGGGGTCGTCGGGCTGGCCGGGCTCGGCGCGGAGGACGACGCCGTGGACGTCGACTCGGCCGGCTCGTCGCCACCGCTGCAGGCGGTGAGGGCGAGGAGGGCTGCGGTGATGACGGCGCCGGTGCGGCGGGAACTGGCCATCCGTCAAAAATAAGCGAAGGGGTGACGCCGGGCGAAACGGCGGCCGCCCACGAGACACGACTCGGCCCGATCGCCCCCCTGTTGGCGATCGGGCCGAGGTGCCGGCGGGGCCGGCGGGAATCGGGCTACTTCACCTCACGGGTGAGAATCCGGTAGCTACCGATGGCGAGGGGCACGGCCACCCAGGCCAGGCTGGCCGTACCGAGCTGTGCCCAGTCCTTGCCGACCATGTCGCCGTCGATGAGCGGCTGGGTGACGACCTGGAGGTCGAGCCAGGGCGCGATGTCCTGCACGCGCGTGATCATCGAGGTGAGGATCGTCCAGATCGTCGGCAGGACGAGCGAGCTGACGATCGCGATGGGCGTGTTGAGGAAGGCCGCACCGAAGGCGACTCCCTGCAGGGTGAAGATCAGGGCGGTGAGGGTCAGGCCACCCACGGAGACGCCGTCCGTCGTGAACTCGCCGCCGCCGATGAGAGTGGACACGGCCGCGGCGACGGCACCCGCCACGAGCAGCACGAGGGTGAGCACGAGCGAGGCGATGCTCTTCGCGGCGATGATCCTGCCCCGTCGCGGGACGAGCGTGAAGGTCGCCAGACCGGTGCGCTGGCTCCACTCCTGGGTGGCCGACATGATGCCCATGATCGGCAGCAGGACCATGAGCGGCATGGAGATCAGGCCGAGGAAGGTCGCGAAGTCCGTGTCTCCCGGCTCGTTGCCCCAGATGAGCAGGATCCCGCAGACGAGGAAGCTGATCCCGGCCATGGTGATGAGCATCCACATGCCCGACCGGGTGTCGACCATCTTGCGGACCTCGAGGGAGACGAGCCGGGCGAAGGGGACCCGGTCCCCCGCGATGTCCACGGGAGCGGCGTCGGGAGCCGCGGGCCCCGGGACGCGCTCGTCGGCGGAGGTGGTGTGTGCGGTCGCGGAGGTCATGCGGCAACCCCTTCCCGGGAGTCGGCGGCGGTGAGGGACAGGAAGAGCTCTTCGAGGCCGCCGGCGGATCCGGAGGCCAGGTCGGTGAGGACGATGCGGGAGTCGAGGGCCACCCGGCCGACCTCCTCGGTGCTCGCCTGGGCGAGGAGACCGGCCGGTCCGGTCGTGACCTCGATCCCGGCGGCGGTGAGCGCCGCGGCGAGCGCCCGGTCGTCGAGCGAGCGCACGCGGGTGCCCTGCTGCTGCAGGAGCTCCTCGACGCTGCCCTCGGCGACGATGCGGCCGTGCCCGATGATGACGAGCTCGTCGGCGACGATCTGCACCTCGGAGAGCAGGTGCGAGGAGAGCAGGACGGTGCCGCCCCGGTCGGCGAAACCGCGCAGCAGGCTGCGCATCCAGTGGATGCCCTGGGGGTCGAGGCCGTTGGCCGGCTCGTCGAGGACGAGGACCTGCGGGTCCCCGATGAGGGCCGCGGCCAGGCCGAGGCGCTGGCGCATGCCGAGCGAGTAGTTGCGCACGCGGCGCCCGGCCTCCTTGTCGGTGAGGCCGACGGTGGCGAGTCCGTGGGCCACGGCCGTCGGGCCGACGCCGATCGTCTTCGCGGCGAGGGTGAGGACCTCCTTGCCGGTGCGACCGGGGTGCTGTGCGGAGGCGTCGAGCATGACCCCGACGTGCCGGCCCGGGTTGGGCAGGTCGCCGTATCGCCGGCCGAGGACGGTGGCCTCGCCGGAGCTCGGGGGCGTCAGACCGGTCATCATCCGCATGGCGGTCGACTTGCCCGCGCCGTTGGGCCCGAGGAAGCCGGTGACGCTGCCCGGCCGAGCGCTGAAGGTGATGTCGTCGACGGCGGTGAATTCGCCGTAGCGCTTGGTGAGGTTCGTGACCGTGATCATGACCCCAACGATGCTCGACGACAGGGGTGCCCGACATCGCCCGGAGGTCTCGACCTCACCTACGACTTTGGTCTGGGAGGCATCCCCCGATCGTCCGCCCCCGGGTGGATCCGGACGCCCCCGAAGGGGGCCTACGGTGGGGCGGTGACGACGAACGGACCGCGCCCGGAGCGCCACCCGGACCGGATGACGTGGTGGGACACCACGTGGCGGATCGGTGCCGCCCTCTTCATGGGGGCGACCTTCTGGCTCTTCACCGTCGCCGTCGCCTACCCCGAGGGCGGACCCGAGCCAGAGGGGTGGCGCGCTCCGTGGCTCGTCTTCGGGGACCCCGCGCTCGGCCTCCTCGCTGCAGGTCTGCTCGTACTGCGGCGTCGCTGGCCGATCGCCATCACGACGCTGACGACGCTTCTCGTCGGGGCGTCCACGACCGCGGCAGGGGCCCAGGCGATCGCGCTCGTCTCCCTCGCCACCCGGCAGCGGTGGCGGGAGATCGTGCCCATGACGATCCTCACGACGGTCATGGGGCTGGTCTCGGCACGCTTCATCTACCCGGAGCCCGACCCTCTCCCCCTGTGGGCCGAGACCCTCATCAACTTCCTCGTCAACGTCCTCATCGTCGCCATCGGGTACTCCATCGGCTCCCGCCGCGCTCTCGTGCGCTCCTGGGTCGAGCGGGCGGAGACGGCCGAGGCGGAGCAGCGCGCCCGGGTCGCCCGGGCCCAGGCCAGCGAGCGGACCCGGATCGCCCGGGAGATGCACGACGTCCTCGCCCACCGGATCTCCCTCGTGACGATGCACTCGGGGATGCTCGTCTACCGGGAGGACCTCCCCGACGCCGAACGCCGTGAGGCCATCACCGCGATCGACACCAATGCCCGGGCCGCCCTGACCGACCTGCGCGAGGTCCTCGGGGTGCTCCGGGAGGAGGAGGGCACCGGCCCCCTTCGCCCGCAGAGCACCCTCGCCGACCTGTCCGAGCTCCTCGAGGAGGCCCGCGCCGCGGGCACCCGGGTGCTCGTGGACGACGAGGACGTCGACCTCGACGCCGTGCCCGAGTACACCGGTCGTACGGCCTACCGGGTCGTCCAGGAGGGCCTGACAAACGCCCGCAAGCACGCGGCCGGCGCGACGGTGAGCATTGCGATCGCCGGGGACCCCGACGACGGCCTGCGGGTCGTCGTCTCCAACCCCCGTGCGGTGGGGACCGCCCATGAGGCCCCGAGCTCGGGGCTGGGTCTCCTCGGGCTCGCCGAGCGGGTCGAGCTCGCCGGGGGCCGCCTCGAGCACGGCTGGACCCCGGAGGGCCGCCACCGGTTGGCGGTGTGGATACCGTGGACGCCGTGACCGACCCGATCTCCGTCGTCCTCGTCGACGACGACGCCATGGTCCGCACCGCGCTCGCGATGATCCTCGGTGGCGACCCGGCCATCACCGTCGTCGCCCAGGCCGAGGACGGCCGCCAGGGCCTCTCGGTCATCGCCGAGCACTCCCCCGACGTCGTCCTCATGGACATCCGCATGCCGCGGATGGACGGGCTCAGCGCGACCGAGGAGCTCGTCCGCACCGGGTCCCCGAGCAAGGTCATCGTCCTCACGACCTTCGACGCCGACGACGACGTCCTGCGCGCGCTGCAGCACGGTGCCGACGGCTTCCTCCTCAAGGACACCCCACCGGACCGCCTCGTCGAGGCCGTCCGGCTCGTCGCGGCCGGGCAGTCGATCCTCTCCCCCAGCGTGACCACCCGCGTCCTCCAGACGATGCGCCAGGCCTCGCGCCGGGAGGCCGACAGCTCACGGTCCACCGCGCGGGACCGACTCGCTGCCCTGACCGAGCGTGAGCTCGAGGTGGCGACGGCGATCGGCGCCGGCTGGTCCAATGCCGAGATCAGCCGTCAGCTCCACCTCAGTGTCGCGACGGTCAAGGCGCACGTGGGCCGCATCCTCGACAAGCTCGCCGCGGACAACCGGGTGCAGGTGGCGATCCTCGTCCACGAGGCCGACCTCGACACCTCGCCCTGAAGGGGACGGCTGGGGTGGGTCAGGCGAGAGCGGCGTAGGCCTCGCGCAGGACGGACTCGTCCGGCCCCTCGAGGCGAGCGGGCTCGGCGAGGCCGTCGAGGACGACGAAGCGCAGCGTGGCCGCTCGCGTCTTCTTGTCCCGGCGAAGGGCGGCGAGCAACTCGTCGAAGCCGGCGCCTGAATAGATCGTCGGCAGGCCGAGGAGGCCGAGGACGTAACGGTGGCGCTCGAGGAGGGTCGCATCGATCCGACCGGTCCGGTGGGCCAGCTCGGCGGCGTAGACCATGCCGATCGCGACCGCCTCCCCGTGGCGCATCCGGTAGTTCTCGTGGTGCTCGATGGCATGGCCGAGGGTGTGGCCGTAGTTGAGGATCTCGCGGAGGTGCGACTCGCGCAGGTCTGCGGCCACGACCCGCGCCTTGACCTCGATCTTGCGCTCGATGGCCTCCCGGAGGGCGGGCGACGCCGGGTCCTGGACGCCACCGGCGTCGGCCTCGACGATCTCGAGGATGCGCGGGTCGGCGATGAAGCCGCCCTTGACGACCTCAGCGAGGCCCGCGGCGAGGTCGGCCGACGGCAGCGAGACGAGGTGGTCGAGGTCGCAGAGGACGGCCGCCGGGGTGTGGAAGGCCCCGACGAGGTTCTTGCCCTCCGTGGTGTTGATCCCCGTCTTGCCCCCGACGGCCGCGTCGACCATGCCGAGGACCGTCGTGGGGACGTGCACGACCGGCACGCCCCGGAGCCAGGACGCGGCCACCCAGCCGCCGAGGTCCGTGACGCTGCCGCCGCCGACGGTGACGACGGCATCGGTGCGGGTGAAGCCCGCCTGCCCCATCCGGGCCCACAGGTCCGCCGCGACGGTGATGGTCTTGGCGGCCTCGGCGTCGGGCACCGGCGCGACGAGGACCTCGAGACCGGCGGCCTCGAGCGCGTCGACGACCGGCGCGGCCAGGCCGGCGAGGGGTTCGCCGTGGACGACGAGCACCCGGACGACACCGTCCGGGAGGACGTCGACGACCCGCGTCGACACGCGCGGCCCGACGAGGACGTCGTAGTCGTCACCGACGGGGATCGTCGTCACCCCACTCATGCGTCCTCCTCGATCCGGGCCAGCGCCTGGGCGAGGACGGCGTCCACGTCCTGTCCGGCGGTGTCGACCTGCCAGCGGGCGAGACGCTCATAGGTGGGGCGGCGCTCGTCCATCGTCCGGATCCACGCCTGGCGGGGGTTGACGGAGAGGAGTGGCCGGCTCTTGTCGAAGCCGATCCGGCGCGCCGCGTCGGCGATGCCGACGTCGAGGAAGAGGACGCGATGGCCGGTGAGGGCCTCCCCGACCGCGGGGATCATCGGCGCGCCACCGCCGAGGGCGAGGACGATCCCGTCCTCGGTGAGGGAGTCGAGGACCGCGCTCTCCTCCGCCCTGCGGAAGTAGTCCTCGCCGTCCTCGACGAAGACATCGGCGATGGCCCTCCCTTCGCGCTCCTCGACGAGGGTGTCGGTGTCCACGAGGCGCCGTCCCAGGCGGTCGGCCAGGCCGCGGGCGATCGTCGACTTGCCGACGCCGGGCGGTCCGATGACGACGACGAAGGGAGCGCCGCTCACTCCCCCCACGTCCGCATCAGCTCGGGGATCGAGTCGAGGTAGCCGCGGTGGTTGCGGGCCGTCTCGCCGACGGAGTCGCCGCCGAACTTCTCGACGCAGGCCTCGGCGAGGACGAGCGCGACCATCGCCTGGGCCACGACCCCGGCGGCCGGCACCGCGCACACGTCCGAGCGCTGGTGGATCGCCGTCGCGGGGTCGGTCCCGGTGACGTCGACGGTGTCGAGGGCGCGCGGGACCGTGCTGATCGGCTTCATCGCGGCGCGCACGCGGAGGATGTCCCCGGTGCTCATGCCACCCTCGGTACCGCCCGCACGGCCGCTGCGACGACGGATGACCCCCGTGCCGTCGCGCTCCATCTCGTCGTGCGCCGCGGACCCGCGACGACGGGCGGTGGTGAACCCGTCGCCGACCTCGACCCCCTTGATCGCCTGGATGCCCATGAGGGCGCCGGCGAGCCGGGAGTCGAGGCGCCGGTCCCAGTGGACGTGGCTGCCCAGGCCGGGCGGGACGTCGTAGGCGAGGACCTCGACGACACCGCCGAGGGTGTCACCGTCCTTCTTCGCCGCCTCGATCTCGGCCACCATCGCATCCGTCCCCTCGCGGGTCATCGCGCGCACGGGGTTGGCGTCGAGGACGGCCGTGTCGTCGGGGGTGGGGAGGACGCCGTCGGCGGGGGCCTCCCCTTCGCCGATGGCCACGGTGTGCGCGACGAGCCGGATGCCGTAGGCCTGCTCGAGGAAGCGCTCGGCGATCTCGCCGAGGGCGACGCGGGCCGCCGTCTCACGGGCGGAGGCCCGCTCGAGGACGGGACGGGCCTCGTCGAAGCCGTACTTCTGCATGCCCACGAGGTCGGCGTGGCCCGGGCGCGGGCGGGTCAGCGGCCGGTTGCGGGCGATCTCCTTCTCGGCGCCGATGTCGTTCGAGGCCGCGAGGGCCTCGCTCTCGACGGGGTCGGCGCTCATGACCGTCTCCCACTTGGGCCACTCGGTGTTGCCGATCATCACGGCGAGGGGCGAGCCCAGGGTGCGCCCGTGCCGGACACCGCCGAGGAAGGTCACCTCGTCCTGCTCGAACTTCATCCGGGCACCACGGCCGTAGCCGAGACGGCGGCGGGCCAGGGCTCCGGCCACGTCCGAGGTCGTCACCTCGACCCCCGCGGGCAGCCCCTCGAGGGTCGCCACGAGGGCCTGGCCATGCGACTCACCGGCGGTCAACCAACGCAACATGACAGGAATCCTCGCATCCCGGGTCCGGGGCGCGGTCAGGCGTCCGGGGTGTGACCGAGAGCGGCCCGGCCGGCGGCCTGCATGGCCGGCACCGGCGCCACGTGGCCGGTGAAGAGCTCGAACTGGCGTGCCGCCTGGTGGACGAGCATCTCGAGCCCGGAGACGACGGTGGCGCCGCGGGCGGAGGCTGCTGCGGCCAGTGGCGTCGGCCAGTCGGCGTAGACGACGTCGAGGAGCGTGGTGCCCTCCATGCGCTCGTCGAGGTCGCCCAGCATCCCGGCCACCGCGGCATTGGCGACGCCGCCCGGGACCGTGCTCACGACGACCTCCGCGGGGGGCCACTGCTCGAACCACCACCCGGCGAGGTCGGTGGCGACCCCGAGCTCGAACCCGAGATCGAGCATGGAGTCGACGAGGGCCATCGCCTTGAGCTCGTTGCGTGCGGCGACGTGGACCTCTTCGCGCACGCCGATCTCGCGGAGGGCGAGCAGAGCCGAGCGGGCGGTCGCACCCGCCCCGATGACCGTGGCCGAGCGCGGCGCCGCGACCCCGGCCTCCCGCAGCGCGGCGACGATGCCGTGGACGTCCGTGTTGTCCGCCGCCCACCCGGAGTCCGTGCGCACGAGGGTGTTGATCGCTCGCGCCTCGCGAGCGAGATCGCTCACCTCGTCCGCGACGTCGAAGGCCGCGACCTTGAGCGGCATCGTCAGGCTGAGCCCGCGCCACGTGCCGTCGAGGGCACCGACGAAGGGGGCCAGCCCCCCTTCGTCGACCTCGTGCGGGGTGTACTCCCAGTCCGCCAGCCCCAGCTCCGCGTACCCGGCCCGGTGGAGGGTCGGTGACAGCGAGTGCCGGATGGGCGAGCCGAGGACCCCGGCCTGCCGGATCGCCGGGTCCATCAGCCCTCGCAGCTACCGGTGTTCTCGCAGAACTCCTGGACGTTCTGCTGGTGCTCGGACTCGCTCTCCGCGAACTTCGTCTCACCGGTGTCCGGGTCGACGGTGACGAAGAAGAGCCAGTCACCCTCCTCGGGGCTGCTCGCGGCCTTGATGGCCTCGGCGCCCGGGTTGTTGATCGGGCCCGGCGGGAGGCCCTGGTTCTTGTACGTGTTGTACGGGCTGTCGGTGTTGCGCTCCTTGTCGGAGGTCGTGATCGTCCCGCGCTTCTGGAGCATGTAGTGGATCGTCGAGTCCATCTGCAGCATGCCGACGGTCGGGCCGTTCGTGTCCTCGAGGCGGTTCTCGACGACGCGTGCCACCTTGCCGCGGTCGGCCGCGCCGGCCTCGCCTTCGACGATGGAGGCGACAGTGAGGGTGCGCTCCCAGTCGGAGCGCTGGACCTTGGCCTTCTTCAGCTCGTCGGTCGTCATGGCGATCATCTCGTTGAGCTGCTCGACCGCGCTCATGTCCTTGTCGAACTCGTAGGTCGAGGGGAAGAGCCAGCCCTCGACGCTCCCGTTCGCCTCGTCGGGCAGCTTGAGCGAGTCGGACTTCTCCGCCTTCTCGTACTCCTCGACCGGCACATCGGTGGCCTTGGAGAGGCGCTCGTAGATCTCCGAGCGCCACTGGCCCTCGGGGATGGTGATGCCCTTGGCGACCCGGTTCGCCGGGTCGACGAGCCGGTCGAAGGCGTCCGCGGCCGGCATCTCCTCGAGCATCGCGTACGTGCCCGGCTGGATCGCCGCGGCCTTGTCCGGCTGCGACTGGGCGACCTCGGTGAAGCGGCTCGTCGACTTCACGACGCCGGCCTCGACGAGGGTCTCGCCGATCTCGGAGCCGGAGGAACCCTCGGTGATCTCCACCTCGACATTGCCGTGTCCCGGGCCCTCGAAGTCCTTCTCCTCGCCGCCCCCGGGGATGAGCGAGCGCAGGGAGCCGAAGGCGAAGACGACCGCGCCCGCGACGAGCGCCGTCGCGAGGAGCATCGCGAGACAGGAGGCGCCGCGACGGCCCTTGTCACGACGGTCGCGTCGCCGGGAGTGCCCTCGTCGGTGCTCCGGCTCGTCGAAGATGTCGTCTTCGAGCAAACTCATGTCCTCGTGCCCTTCCGCGGTGTGCGTCGGCGCGGCCGACCGACCCGTTCCCCGGGGGGCCTACCGGTTGCGCGCTCCGTGTCCAGCGCAGTCTGCAGGATGAGCACCGCGGCCGCTTGGTCGACCACCTCCCGGTGGTCCCTCCCGGCCACGCCGCTCTCCCGCAGGCCTCGATGAGCATCCACCGTCGAGAGCCTTTCGTCCACGAGGCGGATCGGCGTGTTCTCGATTTGTGCCTCACGAAGGGCGGAACGCAGGCCCTGAGCCCACGCGCGGGCCTTGTCGGCGGCCGTTCCCTCGCTCCCGTCGAGGGACCGTGGGAGGCCGACGACCACCTCGACGACGCCCATCTCACGGGCCAGCTCCACGACCCTGTCGACGTCGGCACCGTGGTCGAGATCACGAGCGACCGTCTCGACGGGCGTCGCGAGGAGCCCCGAAGGGTCGCTCGTGGCGACCCCCACCCGGGCCTCTCCCACGTCGATGCCGAGACGGGCTCCCGTGCGCATGGGCAGGTCAGGCCCCGATCTCGCGCTCGATGGCCGCGAGGGCGTCCTCGACCCGGCTGGCGTCCTGGCCGCCACCCTGCGCGAGGTCGTCCTTGCCGCCACCGCCACCGCCGAGGGTCTGCGCGGCGACGCGCACGAGCGCGCCGGCCTTGACCCCCTTCGCCCGGGCGGCCTCGTTGGTCGCGACGACGACGACCGGCTTGCCCGAGCCGTCCCCGGTGAGGGCGACGACGACGGGCCGCTCCTCGCCGAGCCGGCCGCGCGTGTCGGTGACCATCCGGCGCAGGTCGTCCCCGCCACCGCCGGCGATGTGCTGACCGATGTAGGTCACGCCGGCGACATCCGTGGCGGCGTCGGTGAGCGACCCGGCGGAGGCGGCCACCTGCTCGCGGCGGACCTTCTCCAGCTCCTTCTCGGCGTCGCGCAGGCGGGTGATGAGGTCGGAGACTCGCTCGGGGAGGTCCCCGGCCGGTGCCTTGACGATGTCGGAGAGCTCGGCCACGAGGGCCCGCTCCGTCGCGAGGTGGGCCAGCGCGTTCATCCCGACGAAGGCCTCGAGGCGGCGCACGCCGGACCCGACGGAGGACTCACCGGTGAGGGTGAGCGCGCCGATCTGGCTCGAGTGGCGGACGTGGGTGCCACCGCAGAGCTCGCGGGACCACGGCCCGCCGATCTCGACGACGCGCACCTGCTCGTCGTAGGTCTCGCCGAAGAGGGCCAGCGCGCCCCGCTCCCGGGCCTCCGGCAGGGTCATCCAGTCCGCGGAGACCGGCAGGTCGTCTCGGACCGCGAGGTTGGCAGCGTGCTCGATCTCCGCGCGGGCGTCGGCCGAGAGCGACTGGTTCCACGCGAAGTCGAGACGCAGGTAGCC
Organism: Candidatus Janibacter merdipullorum; assembly: GCA_019116945.1. GTDB lineage: Bacteria > Actinomycetota > Actinomycetes > Actinomycetales > Dermatophilaceae > Janibacter > Janibacter merdipullorum. The sequence goes on from DXAR01000148.1 coordinate 33,414, forward strand.
GGGCTTGTTGTAAGAGCCGGACTGGAGGGCGGACGGGCCGAGGACCTGACGCAGCGCCGCGTGCACGACGTGCGTGCCCGAGTGCGCCTGGCAGGCGTCGATGCGCCACTGCGGGTCGACCTCGGCGGAGGCCTCGGAGCCGACCCGGACGGGCCCGTCGGCGACCTCGACGGTGTGGACGACGAGCCCCTTGACCGGGCGCTGGACGTCGCGGACGAGCAGGCGGGTGCCGTCGGCGACGATGACCCCCGAGTCGGCGATCTGACCACCGGACTCCGCGTAGAAGCTCGTCCGGTCGAGCACGACCTGACCGGTCTGCCCCGGCTCGAGCTCCTCGACGCGGGCGCCGTCACGCACGAGGCCGACGATCGACCCGGTCGTCGTCAGCTCCTCGTAGGCGCGCCAGTCGGTGGCGCCGAGGGAGCGCAGCTCCTTCCACACCTCGGTGGTGGCCTGGCCCCCCTTCTTCGCCTTCGCGTCGGCCTTGGCCCGCTGCCGCTGCTCGTCCATGAGCCGGACGAAGCCCTCACGGTCGACCTTGAGCCCCTGCTCGGCGGCCATCTCGAGGGTGAGGTCGATGGGGAAGCCATAGGTGTCGTGGAGGGAGAAGGCCTGCTCCCCCGCGAGGGTGTCGCCCCCGCCCTGCTTCGTCTTCGCCACCGCGCTGTCGAGGATCGTCGTCCCCTGGGCGAGGGTGCGGCGGAAGGCCTGCTCCTCGGCGTAGGCGATCTGCGCGATCCGGTCGAAGCCGGTCGTCAGCTCCGGGTAGGACCCGCTCATCCGCTCGATCGAGACGGGCAGCAGGTGCGGCAGCGCCGGCTCCTCGTAGCCGAGCAGCCGCATCGCGCGGACGGCCCGGCGCAGCATGCGTCGCAGGACGTAGCCACGGCCCTCGTTGCCCGGCGTGACCCCGTCTCCGATGAGCATGAGCGAGGAGCGGACGTGGTCGGCGACGACCCGCAGGTGGACGTCGTCGGGGTGGGAGGCGCCGGCGGTCTGGCCGGAGGAGGCGCCGTAGCTGCGCCCGGTCATCTCCGCGGCCTTCTCGAGGACGGGGTAGACCTCGTCGATCTCGTACATGTTGTCGACGCCCTGGAGGATGCTCGCAATGCGCTCCAGGCCCATCCCGGTGTCGACGCTCTGCGCCGGGAGCGGGCCGGCGACGTCGAAGTCCTCCTTGGACCGCACCGCCGACAGCTCGAACTGCATGAAGACGAGGTTCCATATCTCCATGAAGCGGTCCTCGTCGACCTCGGGACCACCGTCGACCCCGTACTCCTCGCCGCGGTCGTAGAAGATCTCGCTGCACGGGCCGCCCGGGCCGGGGACGCCCATGTGCCAGTAGTTGTCGGACTTGCCGCGGCGCACGATCCGCTCGGCCGGGATCGAGGTGATCTCGAGCCACAGCTGCTCGGCCTCGTCGTCGTCCTCGTAGACCGTCGCCCACAGCCGGTCAGGGGCGAGCCCGTAGCCGCCCTCGTCCTGGCTCGTCGTCAGCAGCTCCCAGGCGAAGGCGATGGCATCGCGCTTGAAGTAATCGCCGAAGGAGAAGTTGCCGTTCATCTGGAAGAAGGTGCCGTGGCGCGAGGTCTTGCCGACCTCGTCGATGTCACCGGTGCGCACGCACTTCTGCACGCTCGTGGCGCGGTCCCATGGAGCGCTCTCCTGCCCGGAGAAGTACGGCTTGAAGGGCACCATGCCGGCGTTGACGAAGAGGAGGGTCGGGTCCTCGTGGATGAGCGGGGCGGAGGGGACGACCGTGTGCCCCTTGCTCTCGAAGAAGCTCAGCCAGCGGCGCCGGATCTCGGCAGTTTCCATGGGTGTCTCGTGTCCAATCACGGGGGGTGCGGGTGGGTCTCGGGCAGGAGCGAAGGGGGCGACCGGCGCGTCAGGCGCGGGCCGACCCCGAGATAGCTCGCCGCGCGGTGATCCGCCACGGCCGCCCGAGAGGCACGGTCATGCCCCACACCTTACTCGGGCCCGAGCGGGCCGCCCGCCGATCACCCCGTGTCGAGGTACTCCACGGGCTCCGGGTCTGCGGTGAACACCTCCTGCACCGGGGGCGCGGGGCTGCGGTGACGATGCCCGGTGGGGGTCACGGTCTCGATGTCCGGTGCCTGCCCTTCGCCCACCGCGCGGGCCCGCCAGCCGGGGCGCGCCTTGGTCTGGTTGTGCCGGGCGCACAGGCCCTGGCCGTTGCCGGCGCTGGTCCGGCCGCCGAGGGCCACGGCGATGACGTGGTCGTCGTGGCGGATCGGCGCATCGCAGAAGGGGAAGCGGCAGACCCCGTCCCGGGCGCGCAGGAGTCGACGCACGGCGGCCGGGAAGTGCCGTCGGTGGGGATCGACGGCGACCACGCGCCCCGCCGGGTCGGTGAAGATCCGGCGCAGCCACGTCCGCGGCCCCGACCGGTCCTCCTCACGGTCGCCGCGGGCGTCGCGGTCGCCGCCGGTATCGCGGGTGCCGCCGGCCTCCTCGCCCCGGCCGAGGACCAGCTCACGCGCGAGGGCGGCGGGAAGGGGGCCGTGTCCGGGCAGGGTGGCCGGATGTCTCCGGTCCCCAGCAGGGCCTCCGGGTCCATAACGAGCTGCACCTCGACGGGCACCTCGTCGGCACACCTCTGGCCGGTGAGCCGCTCGACGAAGAGGTCCGTCATGAGCTGGCCGAGGCCGCGGTCATCACCGGCTGCCTTGATCGCCTCCGCGTCCCGACGCAGCGCGGCCCAGGCGGCGACGCCCTGCTCCACGGGGAGCAGGCCGGTCACGCAGGCCATCGTGTCCGGCTGGGGTCGGGATCGTCACCCGAGGGTCGGCCCTCGCCCGGGTCCGGCGGCGTACCGCCGCCTCCGGGTCGATGCTCTGGGCGAGGCTGCGAGCCGCTCGCTCGATCTGGCGCGGCGTCATCGTCCCGAGGCGCCCGTCGAGCTCGCCATCGACCTGCAGGGCCTCATCCGGGAGCTCACCGAGGTCTGGGCCGATGTCGAGGTCACGCCGCCGGAGGGCACCCGGCCGGACTGATGGGACCAGCAGTCGTGCTACCGGCCCCGGAGCCTCCCCTTGAGCCAGGTCCACCGCTCCTGCAGCCGCGCCTCGAAGCCGCGGTCCGTCGGTCGGTAGTAGGACCGGTCCGCCAGCTCGGCGTGCAGGTCGTCGGGCAGGTACTGCTGGGCCGCCACGGCATCGGGCTGGTCGTGGGCGTAGACGTAGCCCTCGACCTTCGCTCCCCCACTGGCGCCGGCGGCACGGTCGGAGGCCTGGGTGTAGCCGCTCCCCCGCAGGTGCGGCGGCACCGCCTGCACCTTGCCGGCCCGCACGTCGGCGATCGCCTCGTTGATCCCGACGTAGGCGGCATTGGACTTCGGCGCGAGCGCGTTGTGCACGACGGCCTGCGCGAGGATGATCCGCGCCTCCGGCATGCCGATCTGGGCGACCGCGTGCATCGCGGCGACCGCCGTCTGGAGCGCGGTCGGGTCACCCAGCCCGACGTCCTCGGAGGCGAGGATGACGATGCGCCGGGCGATGAAGCGCGGGTCCTCCCCCGCCTCGAGCTGCCGGGCGAGGTAGTGCAGGGCGGCGTCGACGTCGGACCCGCGCATCGACTTGATGAAGGCGGACGCGACGTCGTAGTGCTGGTCGCCGGTGCGGTCGTAGCGCACCGCGGCGCGGGCGACCGCCTGCTCGACGTGGGCCAGGGTGAGCGGCGTGCGCTCCGGGGCGTCGGAGCCGAAGGGGACGTCCCCGTCGGCGACGCCGGCGGCCGCCTCGAGCGAGGTCAGGGCCCGGCGGGCGTCCCCACCGGCGATGGCGACGAGGTGGTCCCGCGCCTCGTCGTCGAGGTCATAGCCCCCGGCCAGCCCTCGCTCGTCGGTGAGCGCGGCGTCGATGACCTCACCGACCTCCTCGCGCGTCAGCGACTCCAGCGTCACGAGGATCGAGCGCGACAGCAGCGGGGCGATGACCGAGAAAGAGGGGTTCTCCGTCGTCGCGGCGACGAGGACGACCTCGCGGTTCTCGACCCCGGGCAGCAGCGCATCCTGCTGGGCCTTGGAGAAGCGGTGGATCTCGTCCAGGAAGAGGACCGTCTGGCGGCCGTACATGGACCGGTTCGTCGAGGCCCGCTCCATGACCGCCCGGACGTCCTTGACCCCGGCGGTCACCGCGGACAGCTGGACGAAGTCGCGGTCCGCGGCGGTGGCGACGAGGTGGGCCAGCGTCGTCTTGCCCGTTCCGGGCGGGCCCCAGAGGATCGCCGACATCGGCCCGGTGACGGCGCTGACGCTGCCCTCGACGAGCCGCCTCAGCGGGGAGCCCTGGCGGAGCACCTCCGACTGGCCACGGACCTCGTCGAGGCTGCGCGGGCGCATCCGCACCGCGAGCGGGGCATTGAGGTCCGCACCGGCCGCCCCCTCGGACGGGTCGTCGGTGGAGCCGAAGAGATCGATGGAGACCACGCCTGCACGCTATCCCGCATCGCCGACTGGTCGGGGACGGCCTTGAGCGGGCTGGTGGCACCATGTCCCGGGTGAGCAGACACACCCCCGCAGCGCGCCCGCTGCTGCACCGGTGGGGTACGCACGTGGGGCGTCACCCCGTCGTGGTCGTCCTCGCGTGGGTCGTACTCTCCGTCGCGGCGCTCGCGCTGGCCCTGGGTGGGGTCACCGGCAAGGGCCTCTTCGACGACCTGTCGAGCGGCGACATCACCGCGCCGGGCGAGGCGGAGGATGCCCGCGACCTGCTGGGCGAGGCGGGAGGCGGGGACTTCGCCTCCGACACCCTCATCGTCGAGGGCTCCCCCGCGACCAACCTCCTCGTGCGACGGCAGGTCGGGCTCGCCATCGAGCGGATCCACGAGACGGACGGCGTCGCCTCGGTCGTCAACCCCGTCGTCGCCGAGGGCGGCGTGGAGAGCCCGCGGGTCGCTCCCCTCGTCCGGGACGAAGGGGGCGACCGCTACGGCTTCGTCACCGTCGTCGAGTACGAGGAGGACCTCGACGACGCGGCGCTCGAGGAGGCCCAGCGCCAGGTCTCCGTCCAGCTCGGCGAGATCGTCACCGCCTCCCAGGCCACCGACAGCAGCCGCGGCAGCGTGCAGATGCTCGTCGACGAGGTCGTGGACCAGGTGAGCCGCGACCTCACCGTCGGAGAGGGCCTCGCCCTCCCGGTGACCTTCGTCGTCATGGTCCTCATCTTCGGTGGCTTCCTCGCCGCGGGGATCCCCTTGGCCGGGGCCCTCGCCTCGATCACCGGTGCGTTGGCGATGCTGTGGGGCTTCGCCCACGTCATCGACCTCGACGCGACCGTCGTCAACATCGTCACCGTGCTCGGGCTCGGGCTGTGCATCGACTACGGGCTCCTCGTCGTCTCCCGCTTCCGGGAGGAGATCGCCGACACCCTCGACGGGGCGCCCCTCGGCCGCGACCGGCACTCCCGCCTCCTCGTCATCGAGGCCACCGGGCGCACCCTCGACCGGGCCGGACGCACCGTCGTCTTCTCCGCCGTGACCGTGGCCATCGCGCTCTCCGGGCTCTTCTTCTTCCCGGCGACCTTCATGCGCGCCTCGGGTGCCGCCGGCGTGTCCGTCGTCGTCCTCTGCCTCGCCGTGGCCACGACCCTCGTCCCGGCCCTGTGCTCCCTCTTCGCCCATCGGCTGCTCCGCCGGGGCACCGAGCGCAGCAGCGACACCGGCCTCTTCTCCCGCCTCGCCGCCCTCGTCCAGAAGGCGCCGTGGGCGGTGATCCTCGTCGTCCTCATGGCGCTCGTCGCGATGGCGGTGCCGGCGACGCGCATGGAGGTCACCTCCTCGGGCACCGAGCTCCTGCCCGTCGGCAGCGAGCAGCGGACCTTCTTCGACGAGCTCGCGGACGACTACCCCGAGCTGGCCACCCCGGACGTCCAGGTCGTCACCACCGCGGGCGAAGGGGAGGTTCGCGCCTGGGCCGAGGGGCCGGCCACGAAGCTGCCGCACGTGGAGTCCACCGAGGTCACCGAGGTCGGCACCGCCGACGACGACAGCACGGTGCGGACGGTCGACCTGCGCACCGATGCGGGAGCCCTCGGCGACGGGACCCGTGAGCTCGTCGACCACGTCCGGGCGGAGCGGCCCCCCTTCGCGGCCCTCGTCGGCGGTCAGGCGGCCGGTCTCGACGACTTCATCGAGACCCTCGTCGACCGTGCTCCGTGGGCGGTCGGGACGGTGGTCCTCGCGACCTTCGTCCTCCTCTTCCTCATGACCGGGTCGGTCGTCGTCCCCATCAAGGCCCTCCTCATGAACATCGTCTCGCTCGGCGCCTCCCTCGGTGTGCTCGTCTGGGTCTTCCAGGACGGCCACCTCTCCGGGCTGCTCGCCTTCGACTCCGTCGGTGCGGTCGAGGTGTCGATCCCGGTCCTCGTCCTCGCCTTCGCCTTCGGCCTGTCGATGGACTACGAGGTCTTCCTCCTCTCCCGGGTCGTCGAGCTCCACGAGCAGGGGCACGACACCGACACAGCCGTACGGCTCGGCCTCCAGCGCTCCGGGCGGATCATCACGAGCGCGGCCCTGCTCATGGTCATCGTCTTCTCCGGCTTCGTCATCGCGCAGATCCTCGCCGTGAAGCAGACCGGGGTCGCCCTCATCGTCGCCATCATCATCGACGCGACTCTCGTGCGCATGCTCCTCGTCCCCGCGACGATGTCGGTCCTCGGCGAGTGGAACTGGTGGGCCCCTCGCTGGATGAAGGGCCTCCACGCCCGCTTCGGGATCACCGAATGACGCCCGTAGAGATCTCCATGCCGGAGCTCCTCAGCTGGACCGGCGGCTCCCCCGTCATCCGTGCCGAGGCGCCCACGACGGTGGGCCAGCCCGCCCTCGGCCTACGCCGCGGCCGTGCCTGGGCCGTCGCCTTCGTCCGCCCGACCCACACCCACGGGGACAACCTCATGCTCCACGCGGGCGACGACAGCGACGAGGTGCTGTCCCCGGCTGCGGCAGCCCTCCTCGAGGAGCTCGTCGCCGCTCCCCCCTTCGCCGCCTGGGTGGGCACGGCGAGGGCGAAGGGGGTCACCGGGGTCTCCCTGCCCCGCACCCTCGAGCACCTCGGCGGGCTGCTCGGCGTGGAGGGTGGCCGGTGGGAGTGGATGTGGACCACGGAGCCGCCGGCCGGTGACGCGGCCGATGTCCTCGAGCTCTCTCCGGGCTCCCGCGACGAGCTCGTGGCCTTCCTCGACGAGCACAACCCGCGGACCGACGGTCGGCCCTTCGCCCGGCTCGAGCAGCGATGGGTCGGCATCCGCGATGGCCGGGGGGCCCTCCTGGGGACGGGCTGCTGCGAGATCGAGCACTCCGGCGCCCCCGTCCTCGCCGGCATCACGGTCACCCCCGCGGCGCGCGGCCGGGGCCTCGGTCGGGCGATCACCGCCGAGCTGACCCGTGGTGCCATCGCGGCCCACGGGTGGTCCACACTCGGGATGTACTCCCACAACGACATCGCCCGTGGGCTGTACCTCGATCTGGGCTACCGGATGGCGGCCCGATGGACGAGCGGGAGGATGACGTGACGGCGGCCCGACAGTTCTTGCGTCCCATGGTGACCTTCGCGCCCGGACCGAAGCGCCGCTGGGTCGCCCTCCGCGCGGCCGTCGCCGCCGCGCTGCCCCTCGTCGGCATCAGCCTCCTGGGGAACCCCGAGCACGCCTTCATGGCCGGCCTGGGGGTCTTCGCCGTCCTCTACGGCGCGAGCGGGCCGGTGCGGCGGCGCTTCCGGACGATCCCGCTCGCCGGCGCCGGCCTGCTGCTGGCCATCTGCCTCGGCATCCTCTCGTCGGGGTACCCGACGCTCGCGATCGTCGTCATGGCATTCGTCGCCACCGTCGCTGCCCTCCTCACCTACTCGCTGGGCATCGGACCGCCGGCCGCTTTCTTCTTCGCCCTCGACGTCGGCATCGCCAACCTCGCCGCCACGGGCGGGGCTCCTCCCACGATGCTCCTCGGGTACGCGGCCGTCGGTGTCCTCTCGGCGATCGTCGTCGGCACCTCGGACGCGTGGCTCGGGGTCACGGGCATCGAGGAGGACGCGGTGAGCAGCGCCGAGGACCTCGTCGGGGCCTATGTCGCCGAGGAGGACCCCGACCGGATCCCCCGTGCCCGACGCACGGCCGCCAGCGCGCTCAACCGGGCCTGGACCGCGGTGACCGACGGCGGCACCGAGGAGGCCTTCGAGGGGCGCCTGCAGCGCCTCAACAACCGCTACTCCAGCCGGGTCGCCCGAGCGGTGGGGAGCCCCGACTCCGATGTCACCGCGGAGATGGCGCTCGTCGAGACCGCCCGGGTGCGGCAGATCTCCCTCGGTCGCCCCCGGGCCACGTGGTCGCTGCGACAGGCCCTGAGATGGCCCAGCGAGGACCTCCTCGTCGCGGTGCGTGTCCTCCTGGCCACGCTCATCGCCGGCGGCATCGCGATCCTCCTCGACAACGCCCACGCCTACTGGGCCGCGGCCTTCGCCGTGCTCGTCGTGCAGACCGGGGGGACCCGGGTCTCCCAGCTCCAGCGCGCGCTGCACCGCACGGTCGGCACCGCGGCGGGACTGCTCGTCTTCGCCGTCATCCTGAAGCTGGACCCGGGGCACTGGTGGCTCGTCCTGCTCATCCCGTGCTTCCAGGGCGCCGTCGAGCTCCTCGTGACCCGCAACTACACGGTGGCGGTCACCTTCATCACCCCGCTCGCGCTGATGATCGCCTCACGTCTCACCCAGATGGACACCGAGACGATCATCGCCGACCGGGCCCTCGACACCGTCATCGGTGTGGGGGTCGCCGTCCTCGTCCTCGTCGTCAGTGGCCGCCTGGGCCGACCCGAGCTCCTCCTGCGCGCCCATGCACGCCGGGTCGTGCTGGCGCTCGCCGACGTCCTCGACGACCTCGCCGACCGGCGGACGCGCACCGAGGCGGAGATGGCGGCCCACCTCGACCACTGCCGCCAGCTCTACGTCGAGCTCATCGGCTCGGACGTCGTCGCCAACCGCGCCCACGCCGACGCGCCGGAGGCCGTGGCTCCCTACCGGGAGATGGAGCAGCTCCTCGCCGACATCGGCTACCTCGTCCTCGGCGCGACCTGGCATCCCCAGGTGCGGGGACAGCGCGAGCGGATGGCGGCCGCGCGGACCGAGCTCGCAGCCCTCGTCGGCCACCCGGTGGGCCGGAAACGCCCGGCCGCGGACATCACCCGCGACCTGCGCCGTGTCGAGGCAGCGCTCATGGATGGATGACACGCCCATGACCGCGCGCCTAGCCGGAAGCGGCTCTCGCCCCTTAGCCTGCAGACAGTTCGGGTGGCGCTGACCGCGCCCACCCACCTGCTGATGGGAGGAGACGCACATGAGCCAGTCGCACGTCGACGACGCCGACAGGCCTTCGGGAGCCGAGGATGGTCCGGGTCCGGACCGACGTACCGAGGACGAGAAGATCACCGATCAGCTCCGGGACCACGGAGTGAAGCTCGGTCCGGGCGGGGTCGCCCCCAGGGTGTTCTGGCCCGCGCTGATCATCGTCATCGGGGTCGCCCTCTTCTCCATCGTCTTCAAGGAGACGGCGGGCGAGCTGTGGACCTCCATCCAGAGCAACATCGTCAGCGGCTTCGGGTGGTTCTACACCCTGGCCATCGCATCCTTCGTCGTCTTCGCGCTCTTCCTGGCCCTGAGTCGCTTCGGCAACATCACCCTCGGCCGTGAGGGGGAGACCCCAGAGTTCAGCCTCGTCTCCTGGTTCGCCATGCTCTTCGCTGCCGGGATGGGCATCGGGCTCGTCTTCTACGGTGTCGCCGAGCCGCTGACCTTCTACAGCGACCCCAAGCCAGGGGTCGAGGGCAACGACATCGAGCGGGCCAACGCGGCCTTCGGCCAGACCTTCCTGCACTGGGGCCTGCACCCGTGGGCGGTGTACGTGATCGTCGGTCTCTCGCTGGCCTATGCGATCCACCGCAAGGGGCGTCCGGTGTCCCTCCGGTGGGCTCTGGAACCCCTGCTCGGTGACCGGGTCAAGGGCTGGATCGGCGATGTCGTCGACATCCTGGCCATCGTCGGCACCCTCTTCGGAGTGGCGACCTCGCTGGGCCTCGGAGTCACCCAGGTCGGGACCGGGCTGACCGAGCTGGGCGTCATCGACGAGGCGTCCAACACCTTCTTGGTCGTGGTCATCGTCGTCATCACGGGAATCGCGATCGCCTCTGTCGTCAGCGGCGTCGGCAAGGGCATCCAGTGGTTGTCCAACATCAACCTTGCGCTCGCGGGGGTCTTCGTCATCGCGATCCTCGCGCTCGGGCCGACCCTGTACCTGCTCCGGAACTTCGTGCAGAACCTCGGGGCCTACAGCGCGAGCGTGCTGCCCAACACCTTCGACGCCTTCACCTACACCGGCCAGGCCGGCCTCGACTGGGCCGGCGGCTGGACGCTCTTCTACTGGGGCTGGTGGATCGCGTGGTCGCCCTTCGTCGGCGTCTTCATCGCTCGGATCTCGCGTGGCCGGACGGTCCGGGAGTTCGTCGCCGGGGCGCTCATCGTCCCCACCCTCGTCGGGTTCCTGTGGTTCACGGTGCTCGGTGGCACCGCCATCCACCGGGCTCGCACCGTCGGTGACCTCGTGCCCGAGGACGGGCTCGTCGCCGAGGTCGCGCTCTTCGACACGCTCGGGAATCTTCCTCTGAGCAGCGTCCTGTCGACGATCGCGATCATCCTCGTCGTCGTCTTCTTCGTCACGTCCTCCGACTCGGGGTCGCTCGTCGTCGACATGCTCGCCTCGGGAGGACATCCCAACCCGCCGACGTGGAGCCGCGTGCTGTGGGCCGTCCTCGAGGGCCTCGTGGCCATCGGGCTCCTGCTCGCTGGCGGTACCGAGGGTCTCTCTGCGCTGCAGGCGGGGTCCGTCGCCACGGGTGCACCCTTCGCGATCGTCATCGTCTTCATCATGATCGCTCTCTACAAGGCCCTGCGCCAAGAGCACCGGATCATCACGAACGCCGAGCTCCGGCTCCGCCGACGGGAGATGGCCGGGGAGCTTCAGGACGACTTCGACGACGTCTTCGGTGAGCAGGTCGACGACCGCATCGACTACGCGCTGACGAGCACGAAGGGCATCTGGAGCTCGGGCCGGCCCGAGGTGACGACGGTCAGCCGGGCGCGCCGACGCGATCAGGACAGGGGCGACCGGCCGACCTGATCCGTTGCCCTGCCGGTGAGCCTGCCGTCACCCTCCCCGGGATGACGGCAGGCTCACCGCGCGTTGAGGGCGAGCGGCAGGTCGGGGACGAGGGGCTCGAGGGTCGCGACGAGCCCCTCGGCCCCCGATGCCGGGTCGTGGCGCACCGCCCGGATCCCCACGGCCCGGGCCGCGGCGACATTCACCGCCAGGTCGTCGACGAAGCCCACCCGTTCGGGCGGGAGGTCGAGGTCGGCGAGGATGTGCTCGAAGAAGGCGCGGTCCGGCTTCATCGCCCCGACCTCGCTCGAGTAGTACGAGCCGTCGACGAGGTCGTCGTAATCGTGGGCCTCCCGCATGAACCGCACCCGGTGGTCCTGCTGGTTCGTCGCAAGGAGGCACGGCACGCCGCTGTCGCGGACGGCGGTGAGGACGGCCACCGCCTCGGGGTCGAGGTCGAACTGCTCCCAGATGTCGAGGAGGTCCTCGACCGTTACCGGGGTGTGTCCCGCGGCCGACTCCCGCTCGAGAAGGTCCTCGAGGACCTCCCGCAGCGGTCGCTCACCCCGCAGAGCCGGCAGCTCGGCCTCGAAGACGCGGTGGGCGAAGCCGGGGCCCACGGACCTGTCGAGCCGGGAACGCCAGTCGAAGCGACCGTGCTGCAGGACGCCGTCGCAGTCCCACAGCAGCACGTCGACGGCCGCGCCCATCGGATCAGGCTCCTGCCTCGTCGCCGTCCTCGTCCCGACGTGGCCGCGCATCGATGCCAGCCTCCTTGCGCTGCTCCGGGGTGATCGGTGCGGGCGCATCGGTGAGCGGGTCGTAGCCGCCGCCGGACTTCGGGAAGGCGATGACATCGCGGATGGAGTCGGCGCCGAGGAGGAGCATGCAGATCCGGTCCCAGCCGAAGGCGATGCCACCGTGCGGGGGTGCGCCGTACTTGAAGGCCTCGAGGAGGAAACCGAACTTCTCCTGCGCGGACTCCTCGTCCAGGCCCATGACCGCGAAGACCCGCTCCTGGACCTCGCGCTGGTGGATACGGATGGACCCGCCGCCGATCTCGTTGCCGTTGCAGACGAGGTCGTAGGCGTAGGCCAGCGCGGAGCCGGGGTCGGTGTCGAAGGTGTCGAGGAACTCCGGCTTGGGGCTGGTGAAGGCGTGGTGCACCGCGGTCCAAGCCCCCTCGCCGACGGCGACGTCACCGGCGGCGACGGCCTCACCGGCCGGCTCGAAGAGCGGTGCGTCGACGACCCAGACGAAGGACCATGCGCTCTCGTCGATGAGGTCGCAGCGCGCGGCGATCTCCTGCCGGGCGGCGCCGAGGAGGGCGCGCGCGGGCCGGACGGCGTCGGCGGCGAAGAAGATGCAGTCCCCGGGGGCGGCACCGACGTGGGCGGCGAGGCCGGCCTTCTCGGCCTCGGAGATGTTCTTGGCGACGGGGCCGCCGAGCTCGCCGTCCTCGCCGACGGTGACATAGGCGAGGCCCTTGGCGCCACGCTGCTTCGCCCACTCCTGCCAGGCGTCGAACTGGCGGCGGGGCTGGCTGGCACCGCCGGGCATGACGACGGCACCGACGTAGTCGTTCTTGAAGACGCGGAAGGGGGTGTCGGCGAAGAACTCGGTGCAGTCGACGAGCTCGACGCCGAAGCGCAGGTCCGGCTTGTCGCTGCCGTAGCGCTCCATGGCCTCGGCATAGGTCATCCGCGGGAAGGGGGTCGGCAGGTCGACGCCGATGGTCCCCCAGACGGCCCGGGCGATCGCCTCGCCGAGCTCGATGACGTCGTCCTGCTCGACGAAGGACATCTCGACGTCGAGCTGGGTGAACTCGGGCTGCCGGTCGGCACGGAAGTCCTCGTCGCGGTAGCAGCGGGCGATCTGGTAGTAGCGCTCCATGCCGGCGACCATGAGCAGTTGCTTGAAGAGCTGCGGGCTCTGCGGCAGGGCGTACCACTCGCCGGGGGCCAGTCGCGCGGGCACGAGGAAGTCGCGGGCGCCCTCGGGCGTGGACCGGGTCAGCGTCGGGGTCTCGATCTCGACGAAGTCGCGCTCGGCGAGGACCGACCGGGCCGCCGCGTTGACCTTGCTCCGCAGACGAAGGCCCTCGCCGGCACTCGTGGCACCGGGGCGGCGCAGGTCGAGGTAGCGGTGCTTGAGGCGCGCCTCCTCGCCGACGGACACGCGCTCGTCGATCTGGAAGGGCAGGGGGTCGGCCTGGCTGAGCACCTCGATGCTCGAGGCGACGACGTCCACCTCGCCCGTCGGCAGGGCAGGGTTGACGTCCTTGGGGTCACGCGGGGCGACCTCGCCGACGACCTTGATGACGTACTCGTTGCGCAGGTCGTGCGCGGCGCCGGTGAGGACCTCGTCGCGGGCGACCACTTGGGCGACCCCGGAGGCATCGCGCAGGTCGAGGAAGGCCACGCCACCGTGATCACGCCGCCGTCCCACCCATCCGGTGAGGGTGACGGTCTGGCCGGAGTGCTCGGCACGCAGGGTGCCGGCGTCGTGGGTGCGGAGCACGGGGTGTTCTTCCTTCTCGTCGGAGGGCGTCGGACGTTTCGCCCGGCCGGCCCATCCTACGAAGCCGCGGAGGTCTCCCGCGAACGGGATCCGGCAGCTCGCGTCATGACGACCGATTAGCCGGGTGCCCCGGCCACGGACTGCCCGCGGGCCGAAGGGCGGTCCAGTCCCCTTCGCGCATCCGCTGGGCCGCCAGGGCCGCGACGAGGAGCGTGGAGTTGTGCAGGTGGCCGGCGAGCACCGCCTCGACCACCTCGTCGAGCGCCGCGGTGCGCCGGACGATGTGGGCCTCCTCCCCTTCGCGCTCGTGCCGCTCGTCCTCGGGCACCGGGGTGAGGCCACGGGCCAGGTAGATGCGTAGGGCCTCGTTCATCCCGCCCGGGGAGCTGAAGTAGTCGACGAGCAGCGCCCAGTGCTCCGCGACGAGGTCGGCCTCCTCGGCGAGCTCGCGCTGAGCGGCGACGAGCGGGTCCTCGCCCGCGATGTCGAGCAGCCCGGCCGGGATCTCCCACTCGCGGGAGGAGATCGGGTGCCGGTACTGCCGGATGAGGACGACCCGGTCCTGCTCGTCGAGCGCGAGGACCGCCACGGCGCCGGGGTGGTCGATGATCTCGCGGACGAGACGCTCCCCCTCGAGGTCGAAGGTCTCCCGCCGCACGTCCCAGATGGCGCCGTCGAAGACGACCTCGCTGTCGGTGACAGGCGAGGGAACGATCTCGTCGCGCAGCGCGCCGTCGTCGGCCGGCACCTCAGGCCGTCGCGTCCGTCGCCGCCACCTCGGTGGGCTCCACCTCGACGAGGCGCGAGTCCCGCTGCGCCTGGACGGCCGCACCGATGAGACCGGCGAAGAGGGGGTGCGCCTTGTCCGGGCGGGACTTGAACTCGGGGTGCGCCTGCGTCGACACGTAGTAGGGGTGCACCTCGCGGGGCAGCTCAACGAACTCGACGAGCCCGAGCTGGGGGTGGGTCCCGCTGACGACGAGACCGGCCTCCTCGAGCTGCTCGCGGTAGGTGTTGTTGACCTCGTACCGATGCCGGTGCCGCTCGGTGACCGAGGTCTCCCCGTAGGCCTCGGCGGTGACCGAGTCCTCGCGGAGGTCGGCCGGGTAGGACCCGAGGCGCATCGTGCCGCCGAGGTCGCCGGCGCCGTCGACGAAGGACTTCTGCTCCTCCATCGTCGCGATGACCGGTGCGCTCGAGGCGGTGTCGAACTCGGTGGAGCTCGCCCCCTCGATCCCGGCGACGTTGCGGGCGTACTCGATGACCATGCACTGGAGGCCGAGGCAGATGCCCAGGGTCGGCACCTGGCGCTCCCGTGCCCAGCGAAGGGCGCCGAGCTTGCCCTCGATGCCGCGCACGCCGAAGCCGCCGGGCACGAGGACCGCGTCGACGCCACCGAGCGACCGGGCCGCCCCGGTCTCGGTGGCGCAGTCGTCCGAGGGGACCCAGCGGATGCGGACCTTGGCGTCGTTGTGGAAGCCACCGGCGCGGAGGGCCTCGGTCACCGACAGGTAGGCGTCGGGCAGGTCGATGTACTTGCCGACGAGGGCGACCTCGACCTCGTGGCGCGGCTGGTGGACGCGCCGCAGGAGGGTGTCCCAGCTGTCCCAGTCGACATCGGTGAAGTTCACGCCGAGGCGACGGATGACGAAGGTGTCGAGGTGCTCGCGGTGGAGCACCTTGGGGATGTCGTAGATGCTCGGGGCATCGACGCAGGCCGCGACCCCGTCGGCCTCGACATCGCAGGACATCGAGATCTTGCGCTTGATGTCCTCGCTGATCTCGCGGTCGGCGCGGAGGACGAGGGCGTCGGGCTGGATGCCGACCTGCCGCAGGGCGGCGACGGAGTGCTGGGTCGGCTTGGTCTTCATCTCGCCGCTCGGTGCGATGTAGGGCACGAGGGAGACGTGGAGGAAGAAGCAGTTGTCGCGGCCGAGCTCGTGGCGCACCTGGCGGGCGGCCTCGAGGAAGGGCTGCGACTCGATGTCGCCGACGGTGCCGCCGATCTCGGTGATGATGATGTCCGGGGCGTTCGCGGGGTCGACCCCGGGGCTCCCGGCGGCGGGCGCGCGCATCCGGGAGATGATCTCGTTGGTGATGTGCGGGATGACCTGCACGGTGTCCCCGAGGTACTCGCCCTTGCGCTCCCGGGCGATGACCCGGCTGTAGACCTGACCGGTCGTCACATTGGCCGAGCCGTCGTGGGGGGTGTCGAGGAAGCGCTCGTAGTGGCCGATGTCGAGGTCGGTCTCGGCGCCGTCCTCGGTGACGAAGACCTCGCCGTGCTGGAAGGGGTTCATCGTCCCCGGGTCGACGTTGAGGTAGGGGTCGAGCTTCTGCATCGTGACCGTGAGGCCACGCGCGCGGAGCAGATGTCCGAGGCTCGAGGCCGTCAGACCCTTGCCGAGTGAGGAGACAACTCCTCCGGTCACGAAGATGTGTTTCGTCAGTACCACCACGGGCTTTCACTTTACGTCACGAATCGTCCATGACGTACCGCAGGGTGCGGGCGGAGTGTCCGGGTCAGGCGTCGGCTGCCGACGTGGCGCGGCAGTGCTCCAGAAGCTCCCGGGCATGGGTCAGACCGACCTCGGTGTCCCCGCCGCCCATCATTCGGGAGAGCTCGGCCAGCCGGGCCTCGTCCTCGACCACGCGGACGTCGCTGGAGGTGACCTGCTCGTCGTGGCTCTTGTGGACGACGAGGTGCCGGTCCGCGTGGGCGGCCACCTGGGCGAGGTGGGTCACGACGACGACCTGACTCGTGCGAGCGAGGGCGGCCAGCCGCGCTCCCACGTCGAGACCCGCCTTCCCGCCGACTCCGGCGTCGACCTCGTCGAAGACGAAGGTGGGCACCTGGGTCCGTCCCGACCCGGCCGTGGCGACCTCGATCGCGAGCATGAGGCGGGAGAGCTCACCGCCGGAGGCGGCCTTGGTGACTGACCGCGGCGCACTCCCCCGGTTGGCGGCGACGCGGATCTCGACGACGTCGGCCCCGTCCGCAGAGACCGCGCGGCCGCCCCCGGAACCGGGCAGGGGGACCCCGGCGTCCTCCGGTCTGGGCTCGACGACGATCTCCACCCGAGCCCGGTCCATGCCCAGGAGGGCCAGCTCGCCTTCGACGGTCTCCGCGAGTCGACCGGCCGCCGCGGTGCGGGCTGCAGTGAGGTCGTCGACCGCGCCGGCGAGGGCCCCGGCCAGTGTGTCGACACGGGC
The DNA here is from genome assembly GCA_019116945.1 of Candidatus Janibacter merdipullorum. GTDB lineage: Bacteria > Actinomycetota > Actinomycetes > Actinomycetales > Dermatophilaceae > Janibacter > Janibacter merdipullorum. Next base: position 50,309 of record DXAR01000148.1, read on the forward strand.
GGTGAGCTCCTCGATGCGTTCGTCGGCACCCTCGAGGGTCTGCAGGCGTTCGCGGGCACCGTGGCGGTGGGCGAGTACGGCGGCGATGTCCTCGCCGTAGCGCCGGGTGAGGTCGGTGAGGGCCGCCCGGCGCTGCTCGACGACGCCCAGGCGGGCGGGGTCGGCCTCGATGTCCGCGGCATAGGCGGACAGCTCGCCGGCGAGGTCGGCGACGAGCACACCGACCTCGCCGAGCCGCTGGTGGAGCTCGGCCAGTCGGGGGTCGTGGTCGGTGAGTCGAGAGAGCTCCTCGCCCGCGCGGGCGATCCGCCCCACGGCGTCGTCCCCGCTGAAGCTCTCCGGGTCCGAGAGGAGCCCGTGGGCCACCTCGGCACCGGTGCGCAGGTCCTCCGCGTGCCCGAGCAGCTCGGACTCTCGCGCGAGGTCCTCGTCCTCCCCCGGCTGGGGCTCGACGGCGTCGATCTGCTCGAGCTGGTGGGTGAGCAGCTCCAGCTCCTGCAGGCGGGAGCGCTCCCCCTCGACGAGGTCCGCGAGCTCCCTTCGCGCCTCCTGCCACTGCCCGAAGAGGTCGGCGACCTCGCCCGCGGGCCCGGCGACGTCGTCGCCGCCGAAGGCATCGAGGAGGGCGCGGTGCTGCGCCGGGCGGCGCAACCGCCACTGGTCGGCCTGGCCGTGGACGGCGACGAGGTCCTCGGCCAGGTCCCCGAGGGTGGCGATGGGCGCGCGCCGACCGCCGACGTGCGCCCGGGAGCGGCCCGCCGCGGAGACGGTCCGGCTGAGGATGAGCTCCGGCTCGTCACTCACCCCTCCGGCCTCTGCGGCACGCTGACGGGCCGGGTGGTCCTCGGCGAGCTCCAGCTCGGCCTCGACGACGGCCTCGTCACGGCCGGCCCGGACGAGGCCGGGGTCCGCCCTGCCACCGAGGACGAGACCGAGCCCGGTGACGACCATCGTTTTGCCCGCACCGGTCTCACCGGTGACGACGGTGAGGCCCGGAGCCAGCGGCAGGGTCGCGTCCTCGATGACCCCGAGATCGCGGATGTGCAGCTCGCGCAGCATGCGTCAGGCCCCCGCCTCTCCCTGACGACGTCCTCGCCACCCGTGGACGGAGAGGTCGAACTTCGCGACGAGACGATCGGTGAAGGGAGCGGTGCTCACCCGGGCCAGGCGAACCGGTTCCGCCGACCGGCGGACCTCGATGCGGGCCCCGGGTGGGAGGTCGACAGCCCGGCGGCCGTCGCACCAGAGGACCCCGTGCCCCTCCGTACCGGGGACGAGGTCGACGGCGAGGTTGGAGGTCGGGGCGACGACGAGCGGGCGGGCGAAGAGGGCGTGCGCGCTGATCGGCACGACGAGCATCGCCTCGACACCGGGCCAGACGACCGGCCCGCCCGCGGAGAAGGCGTAGGCGGTCGACCCGGTGGGGGTGGCCATGACGACGCCGTCGCAGCCCCACGTGGAGAGCGGGCGTCCGTCGATCTCGGCGGTGAGCACGAGCATCCGCTCGCGCGAGGCCTTCTCGACCGTGACCTCGTTGAGGGCCCAGCTCCGGGCGATCTCGCGGCCGTCGAGCGTGGCGACGACGTCGAGGGCCATCCGCTCCTCGACGGTGTAGGACCGGCGGACGATGTGCTCGACCGTCGCGTCGACGTCCTCTCTCTCCACCTCGGCGAGGAAGCCCACGTGACCCAGGTTGACGCCCAGGACGGGGACCCCGGAACCGCGGGCCACCTCCGCGCCGCGGAGGATCGTCCCGTCCCCGCCGAGGACGACGACAAGCTCGGCCCCCTCGGAGGGATCGTCGCCGTCGTGGACGACGGCGACCGGATGCTGCCCGAGGACGGAGTCGGCGATCTCCCCGGCGGGCACGCTCACGTGGATGCCGGCCTCGGCGAGGCGCTCGGCCACGCCGACGGCGACCTCAAGGGCCTCCGGGCGTCCCGGGTGGGTCATGAGGAGGACGCGTCGTTCGTCGCTCACAGGCCCTCCTCCCGCACCATGTCACTGATCGTCACCTGCTGAGCCTCCCACGTCAGTCCGCGGTCCGTGCGACGGGTCAGGTGCACGAGGTACTCGTGATTCCCCTCACCACCGAGCACCGGGCTGGGCGCGAGCCCCCTGACCGAGAGGCCGACCTCGTGTGCCCGGAGCAGCACGGTCTCGAGGGCCTCGCGCCGCGCATCCGACGAGGTCACGATGCCCCGACGGCCGAGCCGTCCGCGTCCCACCTCGAACTGTGGTTTGACGAGCAGCACCGCCTCGCCGTCGTCGGTGAGCAGGCCGGCGACCTCGGCCAGCACGAGGCGAAGGGAGATGAAGCTCAGGTCCCCCACGGCCAGGTCCACCGGTCCGCCGAGGTCCTCGGGCGTCAGGCCACGGATCGTCGTGCCGCTCCGGTCCTCGACCCGTGGATCCGCGGCGAGCTCTGGCGCAAGCTGGTCGTGACCGACGTCGAGGGCGATGACGTGGGCAGCGCCCCGCTCGAGGAGGACCTGCGTGAAACCGCCTGTGCACGCACCGATGTCCAGGCACCGGAGGCCGTCTGCCGAGAGGTCGAAGGCGGCGAAGCCCCCGACGAGCTTGCCCGCCGCGCGGCCGACCCAGTGGTCCTCGTCGCCCGCCACGGTGAGGTCCTCGTCCGGAGTGACCCGGAGGGAGGCCTTGCGGGCCGGGCGACCGTCGATCGACACCGCGCCGGACGCGATGAGGTCCGCTGCCCGAGTACGACTGCGGGCCAGACCCCGCTCCACGAGGGCGACATCCAGGCGAAGGCTCTGCTCGGTCACCTAGGTCCCGAGGTCGGACAGCCGGGAGGTCAGGGTCGCGTGGACGGCCTCCCCCGCGGCCAGGGTGGCGTCGAGGTCTGCGGGGTCGACGGCGGCGAGATCCCGCAACGCGGCGTCGACGACGAGATCACCCGTCTCCGGGGCGGCGCCGGACGGTGTCGACACCTCCCCGGTCGTCTCCTCACTCATCGGGCAGCACGGCGAGGGCCGGGGACGCGGTCGCCGCCGACGTCGTCTTCTTAGCGGTGGTCTTCTTGGCGGGAGTCTTTTTCGCGGATGTCTTCTTCGCGGGCGCCTTCTTGGCGGCGGTCTTCTTCGTCGTGGAGGCCTTTTTGGCCGGCGCCTTCTTGGCGGTCACCGCGCCCTTCGTGGCCGCCGCCTTCTTCGCCGGGGCCTTCCTGGCGGTGGTCTTCTTCGTCGTGGCCGTCTTCTGGGCCGGGGCGGCCTTCTTCACCGCCCCCTCCGTCTCGGCACCCTGCCGTGCCCGCAGGGTGGCGCTGAGTGCGTCGAGGTCGGCCTGCTCCTCCTCCGGCCAGACCGGCTCCTCCGACGCCGGCTCCCGCACGGGAGGCACGGCGCTCGCCACGACCAGGGTGTCGGCCAGCTTCACGACGTCGAGCGCTCGGTCGAGCGTCGCCTCCGTGAGCTTCAGGCCCAGGTGGATGACTCCGCGTACAGGGTCCACGTCTCTCCTCGTGTCGGCTGGCGCACCACGCTACCGCGTGCTCATGAGCCGACGGGCCTCTCCCGGCGTGACCCGCCCCGCGTCGACGGCCGCCCAGAGGACATCGAGCGCGACCCGAATGGCGTCGATCCCCTCGCCATGGGCCTCCAGACCCTCCCCGAACCGCGCCCGGGCGGCTCCACGCACGGACCACGAGCCGTCGGCCTCCGCCCGCGGGTAGGGAGCCGTGAGCCCCCTGAGGTCGGGCAGCACATGGGTCGGTCGGTGGCGTGGAGGCGCCGCAGCAGCCTCCGCCGGGCCGTGCACACCGGTGAGGACCAAAGCGCTGGGCATCCCCGTCGCACATGCCCCCGCGATGTCGGTCTCGAGCCGGTCCCCGACCGCGAGGGTCCTCTCCGGGGTCGCTCCCACCGCCGCAGCGGCCAGGGCGTATATCGGTGGATGTGGCTTCCCCATGACCTCGGGGTCGACGGTGACTGTATTCCGGACCGCCTGGACGAGTGAGCCGTTGCCCGGGGCCGGGCCATCAGCCGTCGGGAGGGTCAGGTCGTCGTTGGTCGCGATCCAGCGGGCTCCGGAGCGGATCGCCGCCGCGACGGCCGCGAGGTCGGCAGCGGTGACCTGCGGGCCGTAGCCCTGCACGACGGCGGCTACCTCGCCACCGCCTTCTGGGCCACGCGGGGCGAGGCCCACGGCACGAAGGGCGGTGCTCACCCCTTCGCCGCCGACCGCCAGGACGGGTGCGCCTGCGGGGAGCTGCGTCGAGAGCTCCCGTGCCGCCGCCACCGACGACGTGATGATGGCGCCGTCGGTCACCTGCACCCCGAGGGAGCGCAGGTGGTCCCCGACCTGCTCGGGGGTTCGTGAGGCATTGTTCGTCGCGAAGACGACGGGTACGGGCAGACCTGCGAGGGCTGGGACCGCGTGCTCGACGGCGGCCGAGCCGGTGATGACCACGCCGTCGAGGTCACAGACGACCGCGTCGACGGTGTCGACAGGACGGGTCACGCCTCGGGCTCCTCCGCGTCGACCTCCTCGATGTGGACACCGTCGATCTCGTCGACCCGTTCCGCGGCGTCGGTCTCCCCGTCCTGGTCGGCAACCGCCGCCTTGGCGAACCACGCGCGTGCGTCCTCCCCGCGACCGACCTCGAGGAGCGCGTCCGCGTAGGCGTACCAGACCCTGGCCGCCCAGGGCTTGTTCTTGACCTTGTCGACCTGGCCCTGGAGCGCGAGGACAGCAGCCTGCGGCTGTCCCATGTCCCGTCGGATGCCACTGCCGACGATGAGCAGCTCGATCTGCTCCTCCTGCCCCAGGGAACGTGCCTCCGTCGAACCGAGGAGCTCCAGCGCGCGGGCCGGGCGGCCCAGCCCCCGCTCGCAGTCGACCATGAGGGGGAGCAGGTGCGAGGAGCCACTCAGTCGGCGGACGGTGCGGAACTCGGTGAGTGCTCGGGCGTAGTCACCCATGCGGTACGCGACGAAGCCCAGTGCCTCGCGCGCTGCCGGGACCCGGCCGGCCCGTCGGACCGCGGTCTCCGCATGGGCCAGGGCACCGTCCATGTCCTCGGCCTCGAGCAGCGCCGCGACCATGACGAGGTGCTGGGCGACACCGTCGGCGTTCTCCTTGCTCAGGGTGCGCAGCTGCTGGCGGACTCCGCGGTCGAGCTCCGCTCCGGTGACCCCGTCCGGGATCCGTGGCTCGGGCTTGCGGCCCTCCTTGGGCACCAGCCGGGAGCCACCCCGCATCTGCTCGTCCGTCGACCGGTCGGTCCCTCCGCGCTCGGGCCGCTTCGACGCCTGGCCCTGGCGAGGACCCGAGCCTCGCCCTCCACCGGGCCGCCCCCCGGTGGAGCGTCCCCCACCGCGACGGTCCTCGCCACGGGGTCCGCCCCGGCCACGCCCGGCATCACGACGGCCCTTGTCGGGTCCACTCGACCTCTGCTCCACAGTCCAACTACCTCTCTACGGCCGACATGGCCGACTCCTGGGAGCAACACTCCCCTGTCCCGAACGCCCGTGCAACAGTCGCTCTTCCCGAGCAGCTGCCACCAACCACGCGATAACGCACGAGAGCCCCCAACCTCGGGTTGGGGGCTCTCGCGGAATGGTTGTCCGGCTGCGTCCTACTCTCCCACACCGTCTCCAGTGCAGTACCATCGGCGCTGAAAGGCTTAGCTTCCGGGTTCGGAATGGGACCGGGCGTTTCCCTTTCGCT
>DXAR01000149.1 GCA_019116945.1 Candidatus Janibacter merdipullorum
CGTCGCGGTGGTCACGGCGCGCCATCGCCGGCCTCCTCGACTTTCTCGACCCGGGCGGTCGACGAGCACTCGGTGTCGCGGCCGGCGAAGGCGAGGGCCGAGGGCGCCGGAGAGGTCACCGTGACGGTGACGTCGTCGCCGGTACGGCCGATGTCGATGCGGGCGCCGTCAGGTGCCACCCGGGTCGCATCGTCCACGGCCCGCTCCCGCGCCTCACCGCGCGCGAGCTCCCGGACGGCCACCCGAGCGGCATCGACGCACTGCACCTGGTCGACGCCCCACGAGAGCGCCGACAGGCAGAGGACGAGGACGAGGACGATCGCGGGGAAGGTGAGGGCGAGCTCCGCCGTCACCATCCCCGCGTCGCCGGCCGTCCTAGCGGATGCCGAGTGCCTCGAGGACGACACCGGACAGCCCCGACTCGATCTGGCCAGACTTCACGACGGCGAGCAGCACGATCGCGAAGGTGCACGCCGCCAGCGTGCCCACGGCGTACTCGGCGGTCGTCATGCCCGCCTCGCACGCCACCCGGGTCCGGTGACTCCACCGGATGATGGACCTCTTCATGGGATCTCCTCCCCTCGTGCGGCGCGGGATGCGCCGCGGTGAGGTCCACCCTTCGCCGATCCGGGCGTCTGCAGGGTGAGCCGGCGCAACCTGTGGACGGCGTCAGTCGCCGCCGCGACAGTGGGGATGACAGCCGGAGTGACGTGGCGCCAGGATCCACTGGACGTAGGCGGCGAGGAACACGGCTACTGCGGTGTGCACGTGCTCGCGCAGATCGCGCTGCGATGGGATCGCGTCGTCACCGAAGAGCATCGCGTTGTTGACGGGCTCGTCCATGACGAGCCAGTTCAGCCGGCGTGCTGCCACCCCGGGGTCAGGGACCACGAGAGGCCGCGCTCGTCGAGATCGGCAAGGAGGGCAGCGAAGACGTGGATCGCGCGGCGCGGGCCGTGCCCTCCCAGCGCCTCGGCCAACGAGGGGAAGCGCCGCACCGATGACGAGACGGCGAAGCTGCAGAAGACGGGGGTCAACACCACGCTCAGCTGCAGGCAGAGCAGCTCCTCGAAGGCCGGCGCGAGGTCGCCGGGCTGACCGCGCGGCTGCAGCCTGGGTCGACGTAAAAGAGTGAGCCCAGACGCTCACTTCGACATCGAACCCCGCAGGGCCCTCTCGCGCCCATCAGGACAGCTGCGTCCCCACGAGGACCGCGACGAGCGGGATGACCGCCGTGGCGATGAAGGCCGGCAGGAAACACAGCCCGAGCGGCAGGACGAGCATCACCGCAGCGGTTCCGCCCGCCTGCTCGAGTCGCCGGGACTCGGTCTCGCGCAGCGTGCTCGCAGCGTCGAGAAGCACCTGCGCCGAGGGCGCGCCCACGGCATCGGCGACGACGAAGGCGGTGGCCGTCGGGCCCCAGGCAGGGCGGGCGTAACCCCACGCCTCGCCCATCGTCCGTCCCCAGCGAAGGGCGGCGCCCACCCGGGACAGGTCCTCGGCCGCGCCCGGGGCGGCCACGCCAGCGACCTCATCCAGGGCCTGCGTCAACCCGCGCCCGGACTGGAGGGCCAGGGCGAGGAGGACGCTCGCGTCCGCGACCTCCTCGACGGTGAGCCCGGTGACAGCCGACGCGCGGCCGTCGTCCGGGTCCCGACGCAGCCAGGCCACGGGAGCCGCACTCCCCGGCCACAGGAGGACCGCGGCGACGGCGAGGGCGACGATCCCCGCACTCACGTGTGCACCACCGGGGCGACCGCCCGGGCGAGCACCCAGCGGCAGACGGCCCAGCCGACCGCGGTCAGACCGAGCCCGACGACCGCGCTGATCATCGTCATCGGGCTGTGCCCGTACACCTCCCACGGGGTGAGGCCGAAGGCGAATCCGGCGAGCAGACCCACGAGCGGGAGGAGGGTGAGCATGCGCATCGTCGCCCGGGCCCCCGAGGTCGAGGCGTCCAGCCGTCGTCGCGCCTGCACCTGGGCGCGCAGCACCTGTGCACTCGTCGCCATCGAAGGGGCGAGCGCCACCCCGAGGTCCTCGCTCAGCGCCCAGGCCCCACCGAGGGCGCCCAGCTCGGGCCGGTCCTGGGCGTGCCGCTGCCACACCTCCCCCGCCGGCGCCCCCCGGGCGAGCTGGTCACGCACCTCCTCGAGCACCGCCGACCAGGGTGGAGCGGCCTCGCGGGCCACGACATCGACCGCCGTCACGGGCGTCGCCCCGGAGCGCAGGGTCATCGCCAGCAGGTCCGCCACACGGGCCAGCGCCTCGAGGTCCGCCACGGGCGAAGGGCGGGCCCGCCAGCGCCCGAAGGGCAGGCGCCTCCGACCGGCCACCCCGACGGCCGGGTCACGTCCCGGCCAGCACAGCACCGCGGCGAGGACGAGGCTGACGGCGAGCAGGCTCATGCGGCACCTCCCCGGAGCGGGCCCACGGACTCGACGACCCGTCGGCCGCCGACCCGGCGCAGGTGGACCACCGTCTCGATGGCACTCCTCAGCTGGGCCTGGACGGCCTCCCGACTCATCCCGGCCAGCGCCCCCAGCGCCTCGAAGCGGCTCGGCACGTCCTCGGCGCGGTTGGCGTGGAGGGTGCCGCAGCCCCCTTCGTGCCCGGTGTTGAGCGCCAGCAGGAGGTCGCGCACCTCGGCACCCCGGACCTCGCCGACGACGAGTCGGTCGGGGCGCATCCGCAGGGCCTGCCGCACGAGGTCGACCATCGTCACCGCGCCGGCGCCCTCGGTGTTGGCCGAGCGCGCCTGGAGCCGGACGACGTGCGGGTGGCGGACCTGGATCTCGCCGACGTCCTCGACGACGAGGAGCCGCTCCCCCGCCGGAACCTCGGCGAGCAGCGCCGCCAGCAGCGTCGTCTTGCCCGTGCCGGTGCCCCCGGTGACGACATAGGCCCGACGACTCGAGACGATCTCCCGGAGCTGCTCGGCCTGGCTCCGGGATGCCATCCCGAGGTCGACGAGGGCGTCGAGACCACCCCCTCGGTGACGCGGGATGCGCAGGCTGAGGTGCGGCCCGTCCATGACGAGCGGCGGCAGCACCGCGTGCAACCGGACTCCCTGCGGCAGCAGGCCGTCCACCCACGGCTGGGCGTCATCGAGCCGGCGACCTGCGAGCGCGGACAACCGGGTCGCGAGCCGGCGCACGGCGGCGGCATCGCCGACGGTCACCTCGGGGACCCGCTGCACCCCCTCACCGCGGTCGACCCACACCGACCCGTCGCCGTTGACGAGGAGGTCGGTCACCCGCTCGTCGGCCACGAGCGGCTCGAGCGCCCCGAGACCCCTCAGCTCGGCCTGCAGCTCGCCCGTGCGCCGCTGCGCCCCCGAGGCGCCGAGGCGCACCGCCTCGGCATCGGCGACCTGAGCGATCGCCTCGTCGTCCGGCGCCCGCCCGGCCCGCACCTGCTCGTCGATCGCGCTCGACCACCTCACGACGCCAGCCCCAGCACGCCCTGCCGCAGGCTCGGCCCGCTCTCCGGCAGCGAGTCCACGAGCGCCACCGCCACCTCGCGGACGGGTCCCCGCGGACGTGGCGACCTCCCCCGCGCCTCGTCGCGGACCACCCCGGCGTCGTCGGCGAGGTGCTCGAGGAGGGGCAGGCCGAGGTGGTCGCCCGCCCGGAGCGCCACGCGGGACGCGCGGCGGGGACCCCGGGTGACGAGCACGGACCGCTCGGCATGCTCCCCGAGCGTCGCCGCCAGGGCCTCACCATCGCGCAGCCACCGCGGCCGCAGGCCGACGAGGACGACGACGAGGTCCGCCAGCTCGAGCCAGACCCGCGACACGCGAGGGCCCGAGGGGACGTCGATGACGACCGGGCCCACGCGTGCCAGTCCATGGACCACCGCGCGAACGGTGGCGGCCTCCGGTCGACGACCGCGGGCGGCGAGGACCGGCACCGGCCCCATCGGCAGCCCCTCCCGCAACCGCGTCGGGTCCACCGCGCCCTCGTGGTCGGCGAGGTCCTCCCACCGCAGGCCGTCGAGGTGCTCCACCGCGAGGGTCGCGTCCAGCCCACCGGCCCCGAAGCCCCCGTCGACGAGGGTCGGGGAGCTCTCCCGGGCGAGGGCGGTCGCGGTGACGGCGGCGAGGGTCGAGGCTCCGAGACCTCCGGAGGCTCCGGTGATGACGATGACGGGATCCATGCATCGAGGCTCCCGTCCCGCCGGACGCCGGAGGGGGCCCCGGCGCCATCTGTGGACGGTCACGGGGTACCGGAAGCGCCTGTGGACGGAGCCACGACACAGGGCCGGGAAAGGGGACGGCCCCGGCGGGGGAGCGCCGGGGCCGTCAACGCGGGCTCCGGGGGGAGGGAGCCGTGCGTTGGCCGCTCAACCCGAAGGGAGCAGCTGCACGCAACTCTAGTCCTCACAGTGCTGAGCGCAATTCCAGACGCATGTCACTTTTGTGACGCCTGTTCACAGGCGGGTCAGGCCCCTATCCGAGGCGTCCTGCACGTACCGAGTCGGCGACGCGCCAGCCCTCCTCCGCGCCCGCCACGAGCGAGTCACCGCAGTGCTTGAGCCAGAGGGTGACCCCCGGCTGGCCACCGTGGACGTAGCCGTTGAGGGAGCCGAGGTAGGCCGGTCCCCCTTCGTGCCCGTGGCCGGCCTCGGGGACGGCGACGCCCGTCGGGTCGAGGCCGGTGGCGGCGATGAGGGTGCGCTCGACGGCGCGCGCGACGAGGCCGTTGCCGACGACGAAGGGACGCACCGTCGCGATCTCCGCGTGGACGATCGCCGCGACGACGAGCGCCGGGGCGTCGGTCGCCGACTGCATGAGGTCGATGATCCCGGCGAGGCGGGACTGCAGCTCCGGGCCTCTCGGGGGCGCGCCGAGGTCGGCGAACTCCTCGCACCCCTCACCCTCGCGCCGCGGCCGACCGAGCTGGTCCGGGTCGTCGACGAGCTGGGCGGCCGCTGCCGTGTGCAGTCGGGCCAGCGCCTGACCCGGTGACCTCGTGATGAGCGGGCGCAGGTGCTCGGTCTCCGCGGTCGCAGCGATCGCACCGTGGATGACCCGCTCGGCCGGATCCGGCTCGGGGTTGCGCTCCCGCGCCCCGCGCATGAGGTCGCGCACGATCGTCGCCGTCGACCGGGCACCGTCGAGCTCCGCACTCGCCCACGCCCCCCGGACCCGCGACTCCGCTGCGGCCTCCGGGATCCGGCGCCGCAGGGCCTCGTGCCAGCGCAGCTGGGTGCACACCTCCCGGGCACGGTCCGAGGCCTCGCCCACCTCGGGGAGGGTGGCGAGCTGGGTCAGGGCGGTGAGCTGCGGGCTGCGGTCGGACACGCGACCACCCTAGGCCGCACTAGGGTGCGCCCATGGACGCCGGCCTGCACCTCCCCACCCTGGTGGTCGTGTCCGGCGCCTTCAGCGCGGCGATCCTCCTCGTCGCGCTCCTGCGCTGGCGCCGGCACCGCCCCGGCTTCATCTCCGTCACGGACCAGGCCACCTACGAGACCCTGCACACCGCCTCGGTGGCGGGGCGCCACTTCGCCGACGGCTTCACCGACACCGGCTGCGAGCGCGCGGCCCCGTACCTGCGGGCGATGCTCGCCACCCCCGCCCTCGCCATCTGCGACACGAGCAGCGTCATCGTGTGGGACGGCGAAGGGAGGCACCACCTCCCCGGTCTCGTGGACCAGGCGCACCCGGTCGCCGAGTCCGGGCAGACGCTCGTCCTCGGACCGGATGTCATCACGTGCACGACGACCGAGTGCCCGATCCGCGCGGCCGTCATCGCCCCGGTCACCGTCGAGGGCCGGGTCATCGGGACGATCGCCGGCTTCGGGACGGATGTCTCCGCCGGGCTGGCCCGCGCCGCCGAGGAGGTCGCCTCCTGGGTCGCCGCCCAGGTCGAGCTCGCCGAGCTCTCCTACGAGCGCACGCGGGCGATGGAGGCCGAGCTGCGCGCCCTGCGGGCGCAGATCTCCCCCCACTTCATCTACAACAGCCTCGCGGCGATCGCCTCCTTCGTGCGGACCGATCCCGGTCGGGCCCGCGAGCTGCTCCTCGAGTTCGCCGACTTCACCCGCTACGCCCTGCGCCGCGACGGGGCCTTCACGACGGTGAGCGAGGAGCTGCGCAACGTGGAGCGCTACCTCGTCCTCGAGCAGGCGCGCTTCGGCGAGCGCCTCGGCCTCACCCTGAAGATCGCCCCCGAGGTCCTCCCCGTCCGCGTCCCCTACCTCGCGATCCAGCCACTCGTGGAAAACGCGGTCCGCCACGGGCTGGCCCCCAAGGAGGGCCCGGGCCACGTGACGCTCACCGCCACGGACCACGGCGCGGAGGCCGAGTTCTCCGTCGACGACGACGGGGTCGGCGCCGACCCCGAGTCCATCCGCAAGATCCTCGACGGCCAGTCGCGCGCGGACTCCGTCGGGCTCGGCAATGTCGACGCCCGGCTCCGGCAGGTCTACGGCGAGGAGTTCGGCCTCGTCGTCGAGACGGCGCTCGGATCGGGCATGAAGGTCTCCTTCCGGGTACCCAAGTACTCCCCTGCTCTCGAGGAACCGGCCTAGTGTGGTGCCCATGTCGCCCACGTCCCCGCCAGCGTTGACGGCCCTCGTCGTCGACGACGAGGCGCCTGCCCGCAACGAGGTCGCCTGGCTGCTCGACCAGGACGAGCGGGTCGAGCGCGTCCTCACGGCGGCCAGCGGCACGGCGGCCCTCGCCGCGCTCGAGCGCGAGCAGATCGACGTCGTCTTCAGCGACATCTCCATGCCCGGCCTCGACGGCATGCAGCTCGCCCGCGTCATCGCCCGCTTCGCCGATCGGCCCCAGGTCGTCTTCGTCACCGCGCACGACAGCCACGCCGTCGACGCCTTCGACCTCGACGCGGTGGACTACATCATGAAGCCGGTCCGCCCCGAGCGGATCGGCGAGGCCGTGCGTCGCTGCCTCGCCGCCACCGAGCGCGAGGCCCCGCGCACCGAGGTGGCCGAGGCTGACGAGACGATCCCCGTCGAGCTCGGCGGCGTTACCCGATTCGTCCACCGCAGCGAGATCCGCTGGGTCCAGGCCCAGGGTGACTACGCCCGCCTCCACACCCCCACGGGCTCCCACCTCGTGCGCATCCCCCTGGCCACCCTCGAGGAGCGGTGGGCCGAGGCAGGGTTCGTGCGGATCCACCGCTCGACCCTCGTGTCGACGCGCCACATCGCCGAGGTGCACAACGACGGCGGCCGGTGCACCGTCGTCATCGACGACACCGAGCTCCAGGTGAGCCGGCGGCACACCCGCCAGCTGCGGAGCACGCTCCTCCGACCGCGCACGGCCACGGACGAAGGGTGACCACCCCTCCTCCTCGCGTGCGCGTCACCCGGACCCCCCGCCAGGCGCGCCACGTCGGGCCGTCCACCGTGCGGGAGGAGATCGTCGGCACCTCGGGCCTCGGGACGACCTATGTCTCCTCGCTCCGACGCGCGCAGCTCCAGCTGAGCCTCGGGGTCCTCGCGCTCGGCGTCCTCACGCTCGGGGCACTCCCCCTGATCTTCGCCCTCGTGCCGGCGTCCCGGGGTATCTCGCTCTTCGGCCTACCGGTCCTGTGGATCATCCTCGGCCTGCTCGTCTACCCGGCAGTCGTCATCACGGCGCGCTGGTACACCCGGGCCAGCGAGCGCCTCGAGTCGCACTTCACCGATGTCGTGGGTGACCGGTGACCGAGCCGCTGAGCGTCGTCGCGATCGTCCTCGTCTGCCTGACCACCCTCACCCTCGGCGCCCTCGGGATCCGCCTGGCGAAGGGGACGAGCGACTTCTACGTCGCCGGCCGCGCCGTGACCCCGTGGCGCAACGCCAGCGCCATCGGTGGCGAATACCTCTCTGCCGCAAGTTATCTCGGCGTCGCCGGCCTCGTGTACGAGAACGGGGTCGACATGCTGTGGATGCCCGTCGGCTACACGGTGGGGTACCTCGTCCTCCTCGTCCTCATTGCCGCTCCCCTCCGCCGCTCCGGGGCCTACACGCTGCCCGACTTCGCCGAGTCACGGCTGGAGTCGGCCACCCTCCGCCGTGGGTGCGCCCTGCTCGTCGTCGGGATCGGCTGGCTCTACCTCCTGCCGCAGATGCAGGGGGCGGGGCTCGCCCTTCGCCATGTCTCCGGCCTCCCCACGTGGGTCGGCGCGACCGTGCTCACCGTCATCGTCACCCTCAACGTCGCCGCCGGCGGCATGCGCTCGGTGACCCTCGTCCAGTCCGTGCAGTACTGGATCAAGCTCTCCGCCATCGCGATCCCCGCCTTCGTCCTCCTCGCCGTGTGGTCGCAGTCCGGCGCCCCGGCCCCGGACGCCGACGCCTCGTGGTGGGAGCCGATCACCTCCACCGAGTCGACGAGCCGGTCCCTCTTCACGACGTACAGCACCTTGGCCGCCCTGTGCCTCGGGACGATGGGCCTGCCGCACATCGCGGTGCGCTTCTACACCAACCCCGACGGGGTGGCCGCACGCCGGACCACCGTCGCCGTGCTCGCCCTGCTCAGCCTCTTCTACGTCTTCCCCCCGATCTACGGATTCCTCGGCCGCGCCTACCTCGACACCGGTGACATCGCCAACGACCCGAGCCGGACCGTCGTCCTCGCCCTCCCCGGAGCGATGCTCAGCGGCCTCGACGGCCGCCTGCTCACCGCACTCGTCGCAGGGGGCGCCTTCGCGGCCTTCCTGTCGACGGCATCGGGAGTGACGATGTCCGTCGCCGGCGCCATCGACCAGGACCTCGTCCGGCCCCTCGTCAGCCGCCTGACGCACGGGGACGCCGGCCCCGCGGCCTCCTTCCGGATCGCCGCCGGAGCCGGGGTCCTCGCCCCCTTCGTCGTCGCCATCTCCGCTGCGCCCGTGGGGATCTCGTCCGCCGTCAGCCACGCCTTCGCGATCGCGGCGGCGACCTTCGCCCCCCTCCTCATCCTCGGCGTCTGGTGGCCACCCCTCACGGCGAAGGGGGCAGCCGCCGGGGTGGCGGTCGGTGGCCTCACGACGAGCGCGGCGGCGCTCGTGTCCGTCCTCGGCGGCCTCCCGCACGGGTGGGCGGGCGCCCTCGTCTCCGCACCGACGGCCTGGGCGACCCCCCTCGCCTTCGCCGTGACCATCGCGGTCTCCCTCCTCACCCCGGCGTCCCGCCCTCGTCGGTGGGCGCGCACGATGGCCCGGCTCCACACGCCGGAGGACGTCTTCTCCGACGCGCGGTGACCGCTCGTCCCCGCGGGCCGACCGCTCACCGCACGGCCGCCGCCCGCACGGCGACCCACGGCTCCCGTCGGCCGCGACGCACCCGCGAGGTCCCGCACCTCCGGTGTGTCCTGCGCCACCGTGGTGCCGTCCGGTCACCGCTGTCCGGACCCACCCACACCCGGAGGTGAGCCATGAGCAACGACGCTCAAACGCTCGGCGAGCGCTACATCGCCGTCCAGGAGTCGGAGGACTTCGGCGCCCTGCGCCGCACATTCCGCGGCTTCGTCTTCCCCGTCACCGCGTTCTTCCTCGCGTGGTACTTCCTCTACGTCCTGCTGTCGATGTTCGCCCCCGGATTCATGGGCACGAAGATCGTCGGCAACATCAACATCGGTCTCGTCATGGGGCTCGGCCAGTTCGTCACGACCTTCGCCATCACCATCGCCTACGTCCGGTGGGCCGGCCGGGTCTTCGACCCCGCCGCCGCCTCGCTCGCCGCGACCGTCGGTGAGCACGGAACCCCGGAGGTGGACGGATGATCGCCGCACTGCCCGCACAGACCGACGCGGGATCCCCCGCTCTCAACATCACGATCTTCGTCGTCTTCGTCGTCGTGACCCTGGCGATCGTCATCAAGGTCGCTGCGGGGCACAAGACCGCGAGCCAGATGTACACCGGTGGCGCCGCCTTCTCCGGTCGCCAGAACGGTCTGGCCATCGCCGGTGACTACCTGTCAGCGGCGAGCTTCCTCGGGATCGCCGGCGCCATCGCCCTCCAGGGGTACGACGGCTTCCTCTACTCCATCGGCTTCCTCGTGGCCTGGCTCGTCGCCCTGCTGCTCGTCGCCGAGCTCTTCCGCAACACCGGCCGCTTCACCCTCGCGGACGTCCTCTCCTACCGACTGCGGCAGCGCCCGATGCGCATCGCGACCGCCAGCTCGGTACTCGCGGTCTCCTTCTTCTACCTGCTCGCCCAGATGGCCGGCGCCGGCGGGCTCGTGTCGCTGCTCCTCGGCGTCGACGGCGCCGCGGCGCAGAACATCGTCATCGCCGTCGTCGGCATCGTCATGGTCGCCTACGTCATGATCGGCGGGATGAAGGGCACGACCTGGGTCCAGATGATCAAGGCCGTGCTGCTCATCTTCGCCGTCGCGGTCATGACCGTGTGGGTCCTCGGCAAGTACGGGATGAACCTCTCCGGCCTCATGCAGGCCGCCGTCGACCGCAACCCCGATGCGGGCGAGAAGCTCCTCGAGCCGGGGCTGAAGTACGGCGAGTCCCTGACGACGAAGATCGACTTCATCTCCCTGTCCCTGGCGCTCGTGCTCGGCACCGCGGGTCTCCCCCACGTGCTGCAGCGCTTCTACACGGTCCCGACGAGCAAGCAGGCCCGCAAGTCCGTCGAGTGGGCGATCTGGCTCATCGGTGGCTTCTACCTGCTCACCCTCGTCGTCGGCTACGGCGCCGGAGCCCTCGTCGGCCCGGAGACCATCGCCAATGCACCGGGCGCGGCCAATGCCGCGGCGCCGTTGCTCGCCTACGAGCTCGGCGGGTCCTGGCTGCTCGGCATCATCTCCGGGATCGCCTTCGCGACGATCCTCGCGGTCGTCGCCGGACTGACGATCACGGCCAGCGCCAGCGTCGCGCACGACCTGTACAACCAGGTCTTCAAGCGCGGGCAGGCGACCCAGGAGCAGGAGGTCAAGGTCTCGCGCTACGCCGCCCTGGCCACCGGTGCCGTCGCGATCCTCGGTGGCATGCTCGCCAAGGACCAGAACATCGCCTTCCTCGTCGCCCTCGCCTTCGCCGTCGCGGCGAGCGCGAACCTGCCGACCATCCTCTACAGCCTCTTCTGGAAGCGCTTCAACACCAGGGGCGCGCTGTGGTCGATGTACGGCGGACTGGGCTCGGCGCTCGTCCTCATCGCCTTCTCGCCCGTCGTCTCCGGGTCCGAGACCGCGATGCTCCAGAACGCGGACTTCGACATCTTCCCGCTCGCCAACCCGGGCCTGATCTCGATCCCGCTGGGCTTCGTCCTCGGCATCATCGGCACGGTGACGAGCAAGGAGTTCAACCGCGCCAAGTACGCGGAGATGGAGGTGCGCAGCCTCACCGGCCACGGCGTGGCCGAGGTCGTCGAGCACTGAGGACCTCACGGCGTGACGAAGGGGGAGAGCCGCGGCTCTCCCCCTTCGTCATGTTCTCAGGCGTTGGCCGGGACGCTCGTGCCGGCTCCGCGGCGCCGGATGGCCGGCGCGGTCCCCGCCGCGCCGACGCTCGCCGGATCGTCGGCACCGAGGACGGTGAACCCGTGGTCGGCGATGAGCGTCAGGTCGTCCTCGGCGCTCTGTCCTTCGGCGGTGAGGTAGTCACCGAGGAAGAGCGAGTTGGCCACCTGCAGCGCCATGCCCTGCAGGCTGCGCAGGTGCATCTCGCGACCGGCGGCCATCCGCAGCTCGGCGGCAGGCGAGATCAGCCGGGCGGCGGCGAGGATACGCAGGCAGCGCAGCGGGGTCAGCTCCCAGGTCTCCTGCTTGGGCGTCCCGTCGAAGGGGATGAGGAAGTTGACCGGCACCGAGTCCGAGCCCATCTCCCGCAGCGCGACGAGCGCCTCGACGAGCTGCTCGTCGCTCTCCCCCAGGCCGGCGATCAGGCCGCTGCACGCGGACAGGCCCGCGCCCTGCGCCATCGCGACGGTGCGCACCCGGTCCTCGTAGGTGTGCGTGGTGACGATCGACTCGTGGTGCGACTCGGCGGTGTTGATGTTGTGGTTGTAGGCGTCGACGCCGGCCTCGCGCAGCCGGTCGGCCTGGCCGTCGCGCAGCAGGCCGAGGCAGGCGCAGACCTCGACATCGGGGTTCTCCTCCTTGATGGCGCCGACCATGCCCGCGACCCGCTCGATGTCGCGGTCGGTCGGGCCACGGCCACTGGCGACCATGCACACGCGCGAGGCGCCGCCGCGTACGCCGGCGCGGGCCTGGTCGAGGGCCTCGTCCTCCTTGAGCCAGGTGTACTTGAGGATCTCGCTCGTGGACCCCAGCGCCTGCGAGCAGTAGCCGCAGTCCTCCGGGCAGAGCCCGGACTTGAGGTTGACGAGGTAGTTGACCTTGACGGTCTTGCCGAAGTGCGCGCGGCGCAGCCGGGCGATGGCCGCGACCGCGTCGAAGACGTCCTCGTCCGGGCAGCGCAGGATCGTCAGCGCGTCCTCGGGGGTGGCCTCGGCTCCTGCGAGGACCCCTTCGACGATCTCGTCATAGGTGGTCATGGTCATCCCTTCATCCGTGTCTTCCACACTGGTCGTCGCCCACACC
This sequence comes from Candidatus Janibacter merdipullorum, assembly GCA_019116945.1. Classification (GTDB taxonomy): domain Bacteria; phylum Actinomycetota; class Actinomycetes; order Actinomycetales; family Dermatophilaceae; genus Janibacter; species Janibacter merdipullorum. Next base: position 12,490 of record DXAR01000149.1, read on the forward strand.
CCGGGCATGGAGCGCCTCCCCCCGCAGCCGCGCGTCACGCACGACCCGCACGACGAAGGGGGTGAGGATCGCCCTGGGGTTGCGCTCCAGGCCGCGCGCCCGCGCCGCGTCCCTCGTCTCGGTCGCCACCTCGGCGGTGGCGGGCACGGCCCGGAGCGCGAGCGAGATCGCCAGCGCGACGCGGTCGGCGCGCACGCCGAACCTGCGGAGCGGGCGCATGGCCCGCTCCACGGCGTCGAGCATGTCGTCGACCCGGGTCGTCGTCGTGACGAGGCTCGCGAGCAGGACCAGCGCCAGGAGGTCACCGACGGTCTCGCCGGCACGAGGCCAGCCCGCCTGCCAGGTGAGCCAGACCCCCAGGGCGACCGTCACGAGGGCGGGCCCGCGCAGGGCGGTCACGAGGGATCGCAGGGGCGTGCCGGCGACGACGAGCAGGGCGAGGGCAGAGCCCACGGCGAGGCCAGCCGACGGCCAGCCATCCGCGAGGGCCAGCCCGACGCCGGCGGCGGCGAGCAGGCTGAGCTTGGCGCCCGCCGGGAGCCGGTGGACGAGCGAGGTCCCGGGGCGGTGGGCCGTCAGCAGCATGCCGCCACCCGGGCGCGGTAGTGGTGGACGACGTCGGCCGCGGGACCATCGGCCACGACCCGGCCCCCGTCGACGAGGACCGCCCGGTCGCACCGGCCGGCGAGCTCGAGGTCGTGGGTGACGAGCACGACCTGCTGCGGCAGCCCCATGAGCAGGTCACCGACGCGTCGGGAGGCTGCCAGGTCGAGCAGCGTCGTCGGCTCGTCGGCGACGAGGACGTCCGGACCGGTGGCCAGGGCGCTCGCCAGGGCGAGCAGCTGGGCCTGCCCACCGGAGAGGGCGTGGACGCTGCGGTGGGCCAGGTCGGCCAGACCGTGCTGCTCGAGCACCTCGGCCACGGCCGCGTCGCGGCCGCGCCGGTCGGGCCGTGCGGCCCTCAGCGACAGGGCCACGTCCTCGGCGACCGTCGGCATGACGAGCTGTGCGTACGGGTCGGTGAAGGTGAAGGCCACCCGACGCCGGACCTCGCGGCCGCGGCGCGCGACATCGACACCGTCGACGTGCACGGCACCCGTCGTGGCGGTGACGAGACCGTTGACGAGGCGGGCCAGGGTCGACTTGCCGGCGCCGTTGGGGCCGATGAGCGCCACACGCGCCTCGCTGACGAGCAGGCTCGTCTCGTCGAGCACGAGCAGGTCGCCGGTCGCCGTGGGCCGGCGGACCGTGACCCGGTCGAGCTCGATGCACGCCATCAGGCGCGGCGACGCAGCAGGTCGGGGAAGGCGCGGTGCACCGCGCCCGCGACGAGGACGGTGGCGGCGAGCTTGATCAGGTCGCCGATCCAAAAGGCACCGTCGACGGTCGCGGCCGCACGCCACCCGAGTCCCGCGCGCAGGTGCAGGCCGACGATGCCGGCGGCGTGGACGACCACGAGCGCGAGCAGCCCTCCCGCTGTGAGCACCCACGCCGTCCCGCGGCCGGCGCGTCGGACGGCGACCGTGGCCACGGTCCCGATGATCGCCGCCCCGACGACGAAACCGAGGATGTACCCACCGGTCGGGCCGACGAGCACCGGCAGCCCGGCCTTGCCATTGGCGAAGACGGGCAGTCCGATCATCCCGATGAGGATCCACAGGAGGACGGCGAGGGCGCCGCGCCGGGCTCCGAGGACGGCGCCCGCGAGGAGCACCCCGAAGGTCTGCAAGGTGATCGGCGCGAAGACCGAGAGGTTGACCGCGGGCAGGATCGAGCACACCGCGATCAGAGCGGCGAGGGAGGAGACGAGGGCCAGGTCGGTGCTCGCCGTGGCGGCCCGGGTGGCCGGTGCCGTGGTCATGTTGCCTTATCCCCTCGTTGGATGAACGCCGTTCACTCAGGTGAACGGCGTTCAGGTTAGAGGCCCGACGACGTGTGGTCAACTGGACCCCCGATCTCGACCCGCTTCGAAGGGAGCGCCCGTGCCGCCCACGCGACGGACCCGCCAGGAGCCGCTCTCGCAAGAACGGATCGTCGCCACGGCCCTGAGCCTGCTCTCCCGGGTCGGCCTGCCCGACCTGACGATGCGCGCCATCGGAACCGAGCTCGGGGTGCAGCAGAGCGCGCTCTACCACCACTTCGCCAACAAACAGGCGGTGCTCGGGGCCGTCGCTGACGAGATCATCGCGCGCGCACCCCGCCCGTCGACACCGGGCGACGCTCCCTGGCAGGAGCGGGTGCAGGAGCGCTGCGCGCAGCTGCACGCCGCGGTCACCGCCTACCCCGACGGGGCGGACCTGGTGATGAGCATGTGGGCCTTCGGGATGGGCGGGCAGGCGCCCTTCGACGAGCTGTGCCTGCTGCTGCGCGATGCCGGCATCTCCCCGGCCATGGCACCGACCGCCGCACGCACGCTGCTGCACTTCGTCTACGGGCACGCCTACGACGAACAGTCGCACGAGCAGGCCGCGCGCTCTGGGATCCTCACCGCCGAGCGCGAGCCGAGTGACTTCGGCACCGGTCTGCGCATCCTCGTCTCAGGCCTCGAGGCACACGGCGGCACCGGCTGACCGGTCACGTGGCGGCCGGCACGAGTCCTCGCTGCTCGGCCGCTAGCCGTAGCGCGGCGGCCTTCTCGTCGTCGACGGTCTCGAAGAAGTCGCCGACGACATCCTCGAGGTGGTCCATCGACCGGGCAGCGAAGAGGACCGGCTGGTAGTCCGTGATGTCGTAGGCGAGCGTGCCCATGTCGATGAGGTCGAGGTCGCGGATCTCCATGTCGCCGAACTCCTGGATCTCCCCGAAGCTCGAGAGGATGCCGGCCCCGTAGGCCTTCGGCAGGCCCTCCTCCTCCATGACCCCGAACTCAACGGAGAACCAGAAGACGTCGGCGACGAACTGCATCGCCTCCTCGGTCTCGAGGCGGGAGGAGGCCTGGCCGGCAGCCTCGGTGATGGCCGCGAAGCGGGGCGAGGCCAGCTGGTTCGCGTGGCCGATGACCTCGTGGATGATGTCCGGCTCGGGGGTGTAGAGCGGCTGGCTGCCGTGGCGGAGGTACTGCGTGGAGGTGAAGGTGCGCCGCCCCAGGTCGGCGTAGAAGTCCCGCAGGGGGACGAGTCCCGGTGCGCAGACGTAGCGCCAGCCGGTGAGGGGGTGGAGCCGCTCGCTCACCTCGGCCAGCTGGGGCACGTGGTCGGTGGGGAGGTCCAGCCGCGCCTTGGCGTCGAGGAACTCGCGGTGGGCATACCGCTCGTGCAGCGGCGCAAGCTCGCGACTGACGGTGCGCCACACCTCGTGCTCGGCCTCGGCGTAGGCAATCGTCGGGACGGACTCGGCGTCCCGGTCCCAGGCCAGGGCCGCACCGGCGATCTCGCCGCGGCGGCGCAGGTACTCCTCGTCCGTCCGCCCCGGGTGCGTGTCGGCGAGGTGGACCTCGACGGTCCCGTCCTCGTGCTCGGTCACGGGTGAGTACAACTGTCCCTCGGTGAACACCGTCCACCACCTCCTTGTGGTCAGTCCACGGTGGCAGAAGGCGCCCGAGTGAGCCACAGAGCGCCGGATCACTGTGCAGCCTGTCCACCTAGCCCCGGAGCGCTCCCGGCCGGAGGTGTGCACTGTGCGTACCCCTCCCTGCCGTTCGCCGACGCTGGGCCCGCGCCCGGCGACGACCAGTGGTCACTGGATTGTGCTGGTCGCCACATCGGGAGAGGGTGGGGAGGTGTACCCATCGCGCAGGGACGCGCGATCACTCGACGAGGAGGACATGTGTCGAACTACGCCCCGAGCCCCGAGTTCGCCGCCCAGGCGGTCGGCAAGGCAGAACTGTTTGACGAGGCCGCGGCCGATCACGAGGCGTTCTGGGCCGCGAAGGCCCGTGAGTACGTGACCTGGAGCAAGGACTTCGACACGACGCTCGACTGGAGCGATGCTCCCTTCGCCCAGTGGTTCGTCGGCGGCGAGCTCAACGTCGCCTACAACTGCGTCGACCGGCACGTCGAGGCAGGCAACGGCGACCGGGTGGCCCTCCACGCCGTCGGTGCCGACGGCAGCGACCGGACCATCACCTACGCCGAGCTCCAGCGCGAGGTCTGCAAGGCCGCCAATGCCCTCGAGTCCCTCGGTGTGTCGAAGGGCGACCGCGTCGCCATGTACCTGCCGATGATCCCCGAGGCCGTCATCACGATGCTCGCCTGCGCGCGCATCGGTGCACCGCACTCGGTCGTCTTCGGCGGCTTCTCCGCCGACGCGCTCAAGGCCCGCATCGAGGACGGCGAGGCCAAGGTCGTCGTCACGAGCGACGGGCAGTTCCGCAAGGGCAAGGCGATGCCGCTCAAGGCGGCCGTCGACCAGGCCGTCCCCGGCACGACCGCCGAGAAGGTGCTCGTCGTGCGCCGCACGGGCATCGACGTCGACTGGGACGACAGCCGGGACGTCTGGTGGGACGACGTCGTCGACTCGGCATCGGACGAGCACGAGGCGCAGCCGCACGACAGCGAGCACCCGCTCTTCATCCTCTACACCTCCGGCACGACGGGGAAGCCCAAGGGCGTCCTCCACACGACCGGCGGCTACCTCGTGCAGACCGCCTTCACCAATGCGGTCGTCCACGACGTGCACCCGGAGAAGGACGTCTACTGGTGCACCGCTGACATCGGGTGGGTCACCGGCCACAGCTACATCGTCTACGGGCCGCTCGCCAACGGTGCGACGCAGGTGATCTTCGAGGGCACCCCCGACAGCCCCCACCAGGGGATCTTCTGGGAGATCGTCGAGAAGTACAAGGTGAGCATCCTCTACACCGCGCCGACGGCGATCCGCACCTTCATGAAGTGGGGCGCGGACATCCCGGCCAAGTACGACCTCTCCTCGATCCGCGTCCTCGGCTCCGTCGGCGAACCGATCAACCCCGAGGCGTGGCGCTGGTACCGGGACACGATCGGCGCCGGCACCGCACCGGTCGTCGACACCTGGTGGCAGACGGAGACCGGAGCCATCATGAACTCCCCTCTCCCCGGTGTCACCGAGCTCGAGCCGGGCAGCTCGCAGAAGCCCATCCCCGGCATCCACGCGGAAATCCTCGACGACGAGGGCCAGCCGCTCACCGACCCGGACAAGGTCGGGTACCTCGTGCTCACCAAGCCGTGGCCGGCGATGCTCCGTGGCATCTGGGGCGACCCGCAGCGCTACAAGGACACGTACTGGAGCCGCTTCGGGCCGAAGTACTACTTCGCCGGTGACGGGGCCAAGTACGACGAGAAGGGCAACATCTGGATCCTTGGTCGGGTCGACGACGTCATGAACGTCTCCGGCCACCGGCTCTCCACCGCCGAGATCGAGTCGGCGCTCGTCTCCCATGAGAAGGTGGCCGAGGCCGCGGTCGTCGGGGCGACGGACGAGACGACGGGTCAGGCGGTCGTCGCCTTCGTCATCCTCCGCCAGGAGGGGCAGGACACGGGCGCCCAGGGCGATGAGCTCGTCCAGGAGCTGCGCAACCACGTCGGGCAGCAGATCGGGCCGATCGCCAAGCCGCGCTCGATCATGGTCGTCGACGAGCTGCCGAAGACCCGCTCGGGCAAGATCATGCGCCGCCTCCTCAAGGACGTCGCCGAGAACCGCGAGGTCGGCGATGTCACGACCCTCGCCGACTCCTCGGTGATGAACCAGATCAAGGAGGGCATGGACAAGCCCGCCTCCGACTGAGGGGCACCACGGGTATGAAGAAGGGGGTGGCCCCCGCCGTGTTGGCGGGGGCCACCCCCTTCTCTTGTGCCCTCAGCACTAACCGAAAGCATGCCTCATTCACGATCGTGATGCGACTTGACCGTGCCCAGGACGCACGAGAGCCCCCAACCTCGGTGGGTTGGGGGCTCTCGCGGAATGGTTGTCCGGCTGCGTCCTACTCTCCCACACCGTCTCCAGTGCAGTACCATCGGCGCTGAAAGGCTTAGCTTCCGGGTTCGGAATGGGACCGGGCGTTTCCCTTTCGCT
>DXAR01000025.1 GCA_019116945.1 Candidatus Janibacter merdipullorum
GGTCTCCGAGGTGAGCATCTTCGGCACCGAGCTCGCTCCCGGTCAGGGTGGTGTCATCGGCGCCCTGCTCGCCGCGGTCCTCGCCGCCCACCTCGAGAGGTGGGCCCGCACCTGGGCCCCGAAGTCGCTGAGCATGCTCATCGTCCCGACCTTCACCGTGCTCGTCGCGGGCGCGCTGACGATCTTCCCGCTGATGACCGTCTCCGGCTGGATCGCCGAGGGCATCGGGTCGCTCGCCAACAACCTCCTCGACTCCGGGGGCGGCGTCGCCGGCTTCGTGCTCGCCGGGCTCTTCCTGCCGCTGGTGATGTTCGGCCTCCACCAGGCCCTCATCCCGATCCACACCACGCTCATCCAGCAGGCGGGCTACACCGTCCTCCTGCCGATCCTCGCCATGGCCGGCGGCGGTCAGGTCGGGGCAGCCGCCGCGGTCTACCTCAAGATCCGCGACCCGGAGATGCGCCGGACGATCAAGTCCGCTCTCCCCGCGGGCGTGCTCGGCGTCGGTGAGCCACTGATCTACGGAGTCACCCTCCCCATGGGTCGCCCCTTCATCACCGCCTGCCTGGGCGGCGCCGCGGGTGGGGCCTTCATCGGCATCTTCAACCAGCTGGGCACCTCCGCGGGGTCGACCGCGATCGGCCCGAGCGGCTGGGCGCTCTTCCCGCTGACGACCGGCAACCACGGCATCGGCGCCGCGGTCGCCGTCTACGGCGGCGGACTGCTCGTGTCCTACATCGCCGGCTTCGTCATCACGTGGTTCTTCGGGCTGACCGAGTCGATCCTCGAGGAGTTCAACGGTGTGGACAGCCCGGACCCGGAGCCCGCGAGCGTCTGAGGGTCAGCGGGCGACGTAGACGGTGTTGCTCGACTCGCCGCGGGTGAGGACGTTGGGGAAGGTCACCACGTGCGCCTCGCAGTGGTCGAAGACCTGCTCGAGGAGGCTGGTGAACTCCTCGTCCGGCGGGTCGTCGGACCACAGCGCGAAGACCCCGCCGGTCCGCAGGTGGGCCTTGAGCCGGCGGAGCCCGTCGACGCTGTAGAAGGGGGCGTGGTCCGGGTGGAGGTGGTGGCGCGGCGTGTGGTCGATGTCGAGGAGCACCGCGTCGAAGAGGCGCCCGGGCGCCTCCTCGTCGAAGCCCTCGTCGGCCGCCGCGAGCGCGAAGAAGTTGCCCTCGACGAGCCGGGTCCGCTCGTCCCGGACGACGGCCGGCGCGTCGGGCAGGAGCTCCCGCTCGTGCCAGTCGATGACCTCGGGCATCGCGTCGATGACGATCATCGAGCGCACCCGGTCGTCCTCGAGCGCGGCCTTCGCCGTGCAGCCGAGGCCGAGCCCGCCGACGACGACGTCGAGCTGGTCCCCCTTCGCCTCGGCCAGCCCGAGCCGGGCGAGCTCGATCTCCGCGACGGTGAAGAGGCTCGACATGAGGAACTCGTCGCCGAGCTTGACCTCGTAGACGTCGACCTTGAGCGTCGGTTCCAGCCGTCGCCGCAGGCTGATCTCGCCGCGTGCCGTCTCGCTCCAGGCGAGCTCCTCGAATCGTCGCATCGGCACAGTCTGCCCCTACCGTGGGTGCATGCGCCTGGAGAACATCGCCATCGACGCGGTCAACCCGGTGCGGGTGGCCGACTTCTGGGAGGCCGCGCTCGGCACCGAACGGCTGACGACGGCGCTCGACCTCATCGAGACCCGCCTGAGCATCCCCGGCGGACCGTGGCTCGACATCTGCATCCAGGAGGTCCCCACGCCTCCGACGGAGCCCCTGCGGCTCCACCTCGACCTCCTCGGGGGCGCGGACCAGGCCGACGTCGTCGACCGCCTCCTCACCCTCGGCGCCCGGCACCTCGACATCGGTCAGGGGGAGGTGCCGTGGGTCGTCCTCGCGGACGTCGAGGGCACCCCCTTCTGCGTCATGGAGGACCGCGCGGCCTACGCCGGCACCGGCCCCATCGCGGCCCTGCCGCTCGACTCGGCCGATCCCGAGAGGGATGCCGACTTCTGGTCGTGGCTCACGGGATGGGTCGACGTGGACGGGGTGGCGCCACGGACCTTGCGCCACCCCTCCCTTCGCGGGCCCCTGCTCGAGCTCTGCCCGGAGCCGGAGGCGAAGGGAGCGGGCAAGAACCGGATCCATCTCGACGTCCGGCCGGAGGCCGGAGACGACCCGGAGGCGGTCATCGCCGGGATCGTCGAGCGCGGCGGGAGCGAGCTCGGGCACGAGTGGGGAGACCTCCCGTGGCGGGTCTTCGTCGACCCCTCGGGCAACGAGTTCTGCGTCCTCGCGCAGGAGGGGACCCTGTGAGCGTGCTCGTCCGCCCACGGACGGATGCTGACCTCCCGGAGCTCGGCCGTGCGCTCGTCGAGCAGCAGCCCGCCTCCGGCTACCCGCACCGCGCCCCACTGCCGATGCCACCGGAGGACTTCATCGCCCGGCCGGGGACACTGTCCACCTGGACCGCCGAGGTGGGCGGCCTGCCGGTCGGTCACGTGGCCGTCCTCCCCGTGCTCGACGACGGCAGGGAGCCCGAGCTCGCCCGGCTGTGGAGCGAGGGACACGGGCTCCCCGTGGAACGGCTCGGCGAGATCGGCGTGTACTTCACGTCCACCGCGACGCGCGGCACCGGCGTCGGTGCCGCGCTCATGCGTGCGGCCCTGACGGACCTCGAGGCACGCGGCCTGGCCGCCTGCCTCGACGTCGTCGGCAGCGGGGCGGCCGTCGACTACTACCGTTCCAGCGGGTGGGTCGCGGTCGGCGTCACCCGGCCGTCGTGGCTCGAGGACGATGCCGCGGACGTCATCGCGATGATCCTGCCCCGCGCCCGGTCGTAGGCTGCGGCCATGAGCCGCCACGTCCTCGTCACCGGAGCCTCGCGCGGCATCGGCCGCGCCGTCGCCCGGGCCTTCGCCGAGGCTGGCGACCGGGTCGCCGTCCATGTCCGCTCCGCGGTGGACGAAGGAGAGGCGACGCTCGCCTCCCTTCGCGGGACGGGGCACGCCCTCGTCCGCGCCGACCTCGGCGACGCGGCGGAGGCAGCCGAGCTGCCGGCGCGCGCCGAGGAGGCCCTCGGGGCACCGGTATCCGTCCTCGTCAACAACGCCGGCATCGCCACGACGCCCTCCCTGCAGCACCCACCTGCCACGACGAGTGCGCAGGAGTGGCAGCGCAGCTGGGAGACCTACCTGCGGATCAACACCCTGGGCACGGCGATGGTCACGCACGCCATGACCGCCCGGCTCGTCGAGCTGGGCCGGCCCGGTCGCGTCATCACCATCGGCACGCGCGGCGTCCACCGCGGGGAACCCGACTTCCCCGCCTATGCCGCGTCCAAGGCCGCGCTCCACTCCATGGACGCCTCGCTCGCCGTGGCCCTGGCCCCTCACGACATCGCGGTGGCGACGGTCTCTCCGGGGTTCGTCGACACCCAGCGGGTCGCAGACCGACTCGACTCCCCTGCGGGAGAGGCGATCCGGGGCGACTCTCCCTTCGGCCGGGTGGGGCGCCCCGAGGAGGTCGCATCGGCAGTCCTCTGGCTCGCCTCCCCCGACGCGGTGTGGGCCTCGGGAGCGACCCTCGACCTCAACGGCGCCTCGCACCTGCGCCCATGAACCGCTACGTCGCCCTCCTCCGAGGCATCGCCCCCGCGCTGCCCAACATGAAGAACCACCAGCTGCGGGGTGTCTTCGAGCAGCTCGGGCACGAGCGCGTGCAGTCCGTGCTCGCCAGCGGCAACATCCTCTTCCACAGCCCGCACTCCGACGTCCCGGAGCTCGAGCGAACCATCCAGCAGGCACTCGTCGACACCCTCGGCATCGGTGGCGGCACGATCATCCGTGAGGTCGGCGAGCTGCGCGCACTGCTCGACAGCGACCCCTTCCACGGCCTCACGCACGGCCGCGGGAGCTACCTCACGGCGACCTTCCTCAAGGACGGCTCACCGGTGGCCCCGAGGCTGCCCGATGACCCGGACCCTCGCACCCGGGTCATCGGCTACGACGGGGCGGCGCGCGTCTTCCTCACGGTCATCGACAACAGCGAGCCGGGGAAGACCCCGGACTTCATGCGCTGGCTCGACCGGACGTACGGCAAGGACATCACCACCCGCACCTGGCTGACCGTCCAGCGGATCGTCGCGAAGCTCGAGCTCCCGTGATGAGGACGCTTCCCGACGACCTCGACCTGACGGTGATCGGCGCAGGACTTCCCTTCGCGGAGGCACTGCCGCGACTGCGGGAGGCCGTCACGGGCAGGGGCGTCGCCGTGGTCCAGGCTCCGCCCGGCTCCGGCAAGACCACGCTGGCGCCGTCCCTGGTCGCCGAGTGCGTGGCGGGACGGGTCGTCGTCACCGGTCCGCGGCGGGTCACGGTGCGGTCGGCGGCACGACGCCTCGCCCACCTCACCGGGACCCGGGTCGGCGAGGTCGTCGGCTACACCGTCCGTGGGGAGCGTCAGGTCCGGGACGCGACGCGCATCGAGTTCGTCACGCCCGGCGTGCTCGTGCGTCGCCTCCTCACCGACCCAGAGCTCACCGAGACCGCGGCCGTGGTGCTCGACGAGATCCACGAGCGGGCTCTCGACTCCGACCTCCTCCTCGGCATGCTCGCCGAGGTACGCCAGCTGCGCGACCTCCCCCTCGTCGCGATGTCCGCGACGCTCGATGCGCCCGCCATCGCCCGCCTGCTCGATGATGCGCCGGTCGTCGACAGCGAAGGAGCGCTGCACCCGCTCGACATCAGCTGGGCGCCCGCACCCGGGCCACGAACCGATGCGCGTGGCGTGACCCGGGACTTCCTGACGCACGTCGCCCGGGTGACCGCGGACCACCACGACGAGGATGGCGACACCCTCGTCTTCGTCCCCGGCGCCCGGGAGGTCGACCGGGTCGTCGAGCAGCTGCAGGGATTGGTGCCGCGGGCCGAGGTGCTGCCCCTCCACGGCCGGCTCGCCCCGCGCGACCAGGACCGGGCGACCGGCACGCGCCAGGGTGATGCGTCGCGCATCATCGTCTCCACCGACCTCGCCGAGTCCTCGATCACCGTCCCCGGCGTGCGCCTCGTCATCGACGCCGGGCTCTCCCGGGAGCCCCGACGCGACGCCGCGCGGGACATGTCCGGGCTCGTGACCGTGCAGGCCTCGCGCGCGTCGATGACCCAGCGCGCCGGACGCGCCGCCCGGCTGGGCCCCGGCCGGGCCGTGCGGCTCATCGAGGAGTCGGCGTGGTCCCGGGCACCGGAGCACGTCACCCCGCAGATCACGACTGCGGACCTCACCGCGACCGCCCTGACGCTGGCCGCGTGGGGATCCCCGCGCGGCGAGGGAATGCCCCTACTCACCACTCCCCCGGCCACGGCCATCACCGCTGCCGAAGACGTCCTGCGCGGGCTCGGCCTCGTCGACACCGACGGCCGGATCACACCCGACGGCGAGGCGGCCGCCCGCGTCCCGGCCGACCCCAGGCTGGCCCGCGCGCTGCTCGACGGCGCCCGTCTGGTCGGCGTCCGCGCCGCCGCCGAGGTGGTCGCCGCGCTGGCCGACGACCTCCGCAGCGAGGACGGCGACCTCGACCGCCTCGTGGCCGACCTCCGCTCAGGCCGATCCCGCGACTCCGCCCGCTGGCGCCGCGAGGTCGACCGCCTCACCCACCTCCCGAATGTGCCTAGGCAGATGCGGCCGGACACGAATTTGCCTAGGCAGATGCGGGGGTCCGGGAGCGACGTGGTCGGGCTCATCACCGCCCTCGCCCACCCCGGACGCATCGCCCGGCGGGTCGGCACCGGTCCGACGTACCTCCTGGCGAGTGGCACCCGGGCGGCGCTGCCGGCGGGGAACCCCCTTCGTCACCACGAGTGGATCGTCGTCGCGGACGTCGCCCGGGCCGATGTCGCCACTGCCGCGGGCACGGGTGCCGTCATCCGCCTCGCCGCCGGCCTCACCCGCGAGGAGGCCGAGACCGCCGGCGCCAGCCTGCGGGTGCAGGAGGTCCGTGCCGACCTGGGCGAAGGGAGGGTCACCGCCCGTGAGGTCGACGCCCTCGGCGCCATCGAGCTGAGCTCCACCCCGGTGCGCCCGGACCCTGCCGCCGGGGCCGAGGCGGTCGGCCGGGCGCTGGCCGCCCACGGCCTCGGCCTGCTCTCGTGGTCCCCCGCGGCCGACGGGCTGCGGCGACGTCTGGCCGTGCTGCACCATCACCTCGGCGATCCCTGGCCGGATGTCTCCGACGAGGCCCTCGCCGCGCGGCTCGACGAGTGGCTCGGCCCGGAGCTGCAGCGCATCGCCACCGGGACGGCCATCGGTCGGATCGACCTGGCCGACCCCCTTCGCCGGTTGCTGCCGTGGCCGGAGGCCACGCGGCTCGACGAGCTCGCCCCGGAGCGCCTCGACGTCCCCAGCGGGTCGACCGCCGCCATCATCTGGCCGCCGCACGACGAGCCTTCTGCGGCACCGGTGCTCGCGGTCAAGCTGCAGGAGTGCTTCGGGCTTGCGGAGACGCCACGCCTCGTCGCCGGTCGCGTGCCGGTGCTCTTCCACCTGCTCTCCCCGGCGCGACGGCCGCTGGCGGTGACCGACGACCTGGCCTCCTTCTGGTCCGGTCCCTACGCGCAGGTGCGCGCCGAGATGCGCGGGCGCTACCCCAAGCACCCGTGGCCGGAGGACCCGTGGACCGCTCCGGCGACGGCGCGCACCAGGCGCCGGAGCTGACTCAGCGCCGCCGGTCGGTGATGCGCAGGTAGTAGCCGTCGGGGTCGTGGACCCGGAAGTCGGTCAGCCCCCACTCACGATCGGTGAGGTCCTCCGCGAGCTCGACCCCTGCGGCGACGACCCGGTCGCGCTCGGCCCGCACGTCGTCGACGACGAGGACGATCTCGGTCCCGGACGGCACGTGGCGGTGCTCCGCCGGGCGGGCCGGGGACTCGACCATCCCGATCCGCACCTCGTCGCGACCGAGCGAGGCATAGCCGGGGTCCTCCTTGCGGCCCAGCACCTCGAAGCCGAGCAAGCCGTAGAAGCCCACCGACGTCTCGATGTCGGAGGGGAAGATCTCGATCCGCAGGGTCGCTCCCATCCCGCCATGGTCACCGACTCCGGCCGATCACGCCAGCAAAGTCCGCAGCACCCGGTGGTACCCGGGCGCCACTGCCTTGGCGGCGAGCACCTCGACCCACCTCAGCGGCCCGGGGAGCCACGGCAGGCGCAGCGACTGCCGCCAGGCGACGAGAGCCCCACGAGTGACGGCTCCGTTCGCAGGCGCGGCGGTGGAGCCGTCACGAGGGGTGACCGTCACCTCGATCCGTCCGCCGACGACCCGGCCGACCTTGTCGACGACCGCGCGCCCGCTCCCGTCGCCGGTCGGGGGCGACCACTCGACGACCCGCATGCGGTCGTCGAAGCCCACGCCGGCAACCCCGGTGCGCCCGGTGAACCCGACGCCCGGCCCCAGTGCGGTCGCCGGCGGGTCGAGCCGCACGCGCGTCAGCGGGATGACCGCGGTGTGCCGACCGAGGTCCCACACCCGCGCCCAGGCCTCGTCGGGCGCCCAGGACGTCGTGACCCGGAGCACGAACTCACCCGGCACCGAGGGCCTCCTCGTGCACCACCGTCACCGCGACGTGGGTGAAGGCGGGGACGAGGGACCGTAGCTCGTCGACGTCAAGCGCCTCCCCCGTAGGGAGGTCGAAGGTCACCGTCGTCCCCGAGCCTTCGCTGCGCGGGACCTCGTGCAGCTCGGAGTCGGGGCGGCCGTACCGGTAGGTCTGACGCCAGGCGCCCTCGGCACGCCGGTTCTCGTGGACGAGGAGGGGCGAGACCGCTGCGACGGTGCTCATCCCACGCCGCGGCCGGCCGTCCGGCAGCACCGGCGGCTGCTCGGCATCGAAGAACCGTACGTCCCGGGTGGCCATGACCGGCTTGCGCACCGGGCGGCCCTGCTCGTCGCGCCGGGTGTCGGTCCCCCGGCCGTCGTCCTCGACCTCGACGTCCGTTCCCCGCACCGTGACGGTGACCCGGCCGCGTCTCCCGGTGGCCTCGGCCTCGTCGTCGGCGTAGGCGAGGACCTCGAGCACGAGGTGCAGCGCCATCGCCCCACGGAGGTCACGCGCGACCCGGGCCGCCTCGTCGAGGTGGGCGGTGTCGACGTCGTGCGACCAGTCGTGGGTCGTCACGGTCCAGCCGTCGCGCAGGCGAGGGGCATCCCCTTCGCTCCTGCTGGTCATGCCCCGGTGTCGAGCAGTCCGCGCAGGTAGGCCGCCTGGCCGATGTGCTGGGTGCCGTCGTCGACGACGCTCACGAGCCGCACGCCGAGGGTGACCGGCGGGTCCCAGGACTCGTCGACGACCCGGTCCAGGTCCGACGCGGTGAGCCCACCGACCCACGCGCGCGTCTGGTGGTGCACCGCATCGACGTAGCGGGCCAGCAGCTCGGCCGGGGCCCGCACCTCGGCCACCTGGGCGGACGTGTGGCCGTAGCCGGTGTCGTCCTCGTCGAGGTCGAGATCGAAGTGCTCGATGAATCCCCGTGCGGCCCATACCTGTTGGAGCCCAGCGGCGTCCGCGAGGTGGTCGTCCTGCACGCGGTAGGCGTGCCAGACGAGCCAGGCGATCGAGTTGGCGTCCGGCGCGATCCGGTGCGCCAGCTGGTCCTCGGTCAGCCCGTCGATGGCGGCGAGCGCGCCCTCGTGGACGCGACCGAAGGAGTCGAGGAGGAGCTCGGCGGGAGTCATGCTGCCGACGCTACGCCCGAACCCCGTCAACCGTCAGCAGCCGTCGGGACCGCAGGCCTCGCCGGAGCGGACGACCTCCACGGCGGGCGCCCGCTCGGCGAGCGCCTTGTCGAGGACCTCGCGGAAGACCTCGGACGGCTGGGCGCCGGAGACGGCGTACTTCATGTCCACGACGACGAAGGGGACGCCCGTCACCCCGATCTGGCGGGCCATGTCGATGTCGGACGCGACCGCGGCCCGGTACCGGCCGTCATCGAGGGTCGCGCGGATCTCCCCTTCGTCCAGGCCGGCGTCGACGCCCACCTGCACGAGCGAGTTCACGTCCCCGATGTCCGTGCCGTGCTCGAAGTGCCCGGAGAGCAGCGCCTCCTTGACCGCATCGGCCCGCCCGCGGTCCTTCGCGAGGTGCAGCAGCTCGTGGGCCCGAGCG
>DXAR01000150.1 GCA_019116945.1 Candidatus Janibacter merdipullorum
TCCTGCGCCGGCTCAACGCCGCCGAGGCCTTCGAGACCTTCCTCCAGACGAAGTTCGTCGGGCAGAAGCGCTTCTCCCTCGAGGGTGGCGAGTCGGTCATCGCCGTCCTCGACCGCATCCTCACCCGGGCCGCGGACGAGCAGATGGACGAGGTCTGCATCGGCATGCCCCACCGCGGGCGGCTCAACGTGCTGGCCAACATCGCCGGCAAGTCCTACGGCCAGATCTTCCGCGAGTTCGAGGGCAAACTCGACCCGAAGTCCGTCCAGGGCTCCGGCGACGTCAAGTACCACCTCGGCACCGAGGGCGAGTTCACCGGTGAGGACGGGGCGAAGACGAAGGTCTACCTCGCGGCCAACCCGAGCCACCTCGAGGCGGTCAACCCGGTCCTCGAGGGCATCGTCCGCGCCAAGCAGGACCGGCTCAACCACGGCGGCGAGGACTTCCCCGTGCTGCCGATCCTCATGCACGGTGACGCCGCCTTCGCCGGTCAGGGCGTCGTCGCGGAGACGCTGCAGCAGAGCCAGCTGCGCGGCTACCGCACCGGCGGCACGATCCACGTCGTCGTCAACAACCAGGTCGGCTTCACGACCTCCCCGTCCGCGAGCCGCTCCTCGGTCTACTCGACCGACGTGGCCCGGATGATCCAGGCGCCGATCTTCCACGTCAACGGCGACGACCCGGAGGCCTGCGTGCGGGTCGCCGAGCTCGCCTTCGAGTTCCGGCAGAAGTTCCACAAGGACGTCGTCATCGACGTCGTCTGCTACCGCCGTCGTGGTCACAACGAGGGCGACGACCCGTCGATGACCCAGCCGCTGATGTACAAGCTCATCGAGTCCAAGCGCTCGGTCCGCAAGCTCTACACGGAGAACCTCATCGGGCGCAACGACATCACGCCCGAGGAGGCCGATGCGGCGCTGCGCGACTACCAGGCCCAGCTCGAGCGGGTCTTCGCGGAGACCAAGGAGGCCCTCAAGGAGTCCGCGGACTCCCCTTCGGACAAGCCCGGGACCTCCGACGCACCGGACAACGCCGGCCTGGAGCGCCCGGCCTCGCAGACGACGGACGACACGAAGCGCTCGGCGACCGAGACCGGGATCTCCTCGACGGACCTCAAGCACATCGGCGACATCTTCGCCTCGCCGCCGGAGGACTTCACCATCCACTCCAAGCTGCAGCAGGCGATGGAGAAGCGCGCGGCGTCGGTCAACGAGGGCGGGATCGACTGGGGCACCGGCGAGATGCTGGCCTTCGGCTCCCTGCTCATGGACGGCACCCCGGTGCGTCTGGCGGGTCAGGACTCGCGTCGCGGCACCTTCGTGCAGCGGCACGCGGTCCTCATCGACCGCTACACCGGCGAGGAGTGGACGCCGCTGAACTACCTCGGCGGTGGCCAGGCCCGCTTCTGGGTCTACGACTCGCTCCTCTCGGAATTCGCCGCGATGGGCTTCGAGTACGGCTACTCCGTCGAGCGTCCCGACGCGCTCGTGCTGTGGGAGGCGCAGTTCGGTGACTTCGTCAACGGCGCCGCGACGATCATCGACGAGTTCATCTCCTCCTCGGAGCAGAAGTGGGGGCAGAACTCCTCGGTCGTCCTCCTCCTCCCCCACGGCTACGAGGGCCAGGGCCCGGACCACTCCTCCGCACGCATCGAGCGCTTCCTGCAGATGTGCGCGGAGAACAACATGACCGTGGCCTTCCCGTCGACGCCGGCCAGCTACTTCCACCTCCTGCGTCGTCAGGCCTACCACCGCCCGCGTCGCCCGCTCGTCGTCTTCACCCCGAAGTCGATGCTGCGCCTCAAGGCCGCCTCCAGCAGCCCGGAGGAGTTCACCGAGGGCGGCTTCCGTCCGGTGCTCCCGGACCGCAACGGCCCGAAGGGGGACCAGGTCACCCGCGTCATCCTCGCGGCCGGCAAGGTCGTCTACGACCTCGAGGCCGAGCGCCAGAAGCGCGGCGACGAGGAGACGGCGATCCTGCGGCTCGAGCGCTTCTACCCGCTGCCGGGCAAGGAGCTGGCCGCCGAGCTGGCCGCCTACCCCAACGCGGAGGTCGTCCTCGTCCAGGAGGAGCCGGCCAACATGGGTGCGTGGCCCTTCCTCGCGCTCAACCTGCCGGGTGACCTCGCGGAGCACGGGGAGACGCGCCAGCTGAGCGTCGTCGCCCGCCCGGCGAGCGCCTCCCCGGCGGCCGGTACGGCGAAGAAGCACGCGGTGGAGCAGGCGGAGCTCATCCGCGCAGCCTTCGACCGCTGATGTACTTCACCGATCGCGGCATCGAGGAGCTCGCTGATCGGCGTGGCGAGGAGCTGGTCACTCTCGAGTGGGTGAGTGACCAGCTCCGGACCTTCGTCGATCTCAACCCCGAGTTCGAGACTCCGGTCGAGCGACTCGCGTCCTGGCTGGCACGCTTGGACGATGAGGAGCTCGACGACGAGTAACGTCGGGTCGCAGACAGCACCGCCCGACCACGACACCCTTCAGGAGCACCCCAGACGTGAGCGGCACCCCGATGACGGACGCAGCCGGCAACCAGTTCACCCCGAGCGCGACCTTTTCGACGGACGACGGGCAGCGGGACATCGCCCTCGTCTTCATCGGCGACTCCTTCGTCGCCGGTGTCGGTGACGAGAAGGCGCTCGGGTGGACCGGTCGGGTCCTCGCCCGGACCGACCTCGGCCAGTCGGTCGTCGCGCACTACAACCTGGGGCTGCGTGGGGAGACCTCCGGCGGGGTCGCCGAGCGGTGGCAGACGGAGGGCGCCGTGCGCTTCCGTGACGCCTCCGAGCGGCGGCTCGTCGTCCAGGTCGGGCACGGTGACGTCATGGCCGGCACGTCGATCGCCCGGCACCGCCTCAACCTCGCCAATGTCCTCGATGAGGCCTCGAGCCAGGGGGTGGCGACCTTCGTCGTCGGTCCTCCCCCGGCGGCCGAGCCGGGCACCAACGAGGGGATCCGGCAGATCGTCGAGGCCCAGCGGGATGTGTGCGACCGGCGCGGGGTGACCTTCGTCGACACCTTCACCCCGCTCGTCGGGCACGACCAGTGGGAGTCCGACATCGCCGCCTCCGCCGACGGGATCCACCCGGGCCAGGCGGGCTACGGCCTCATCGCGTGGCTCGTGCTCCACCACGGCTGGGGCGACTGGCTCGGCTGATGCCCCCTTCGCCCCTTTTCACCGGGTCGAGGTATCAACGTGAGCCCGAGTGCACGGCTGGACATCGAATGAGCCGGAGGCGTGCGGCGCTGTTACCGTGCCGCGCATGACCGTGCCGGAAGAGACCGCTCCCGCTCCCCTGTCCCCGTGGCGGAACCGGTGGGCGGCGCTCGGCCCCGGGTTGCTCGCGGCCTCCGCGGCGATCGGCGCCTCGCACCTCGTCTCCTCCACCCAGGCCGGCGCCCTCTTCGGCTGGCAGCTCGTCGGCGTCATCATCCTGGCGAACGTCCTCAAGTACCCCTTCTTCCGGTTCGGTCCGCAGTACACCGCCGAGACGGGACGCAGCCTCGTCGAGGGGTACGCGCGCCGGGGACGGGTCTACCTGTGGGTCTTCTTCGTCCTCGCGGCGGTTTCCTCGGTGGTCTCGGCGGCGGGCGTGGCCCTGCTCTGCACGGTCATCCTCGCCAACCTCCTCCCCGCCTCCTGGGCGCTCGGCGTGCCGCTCCTGGCGGGTGCGCTCATCGTCATCACCTGGATCCTGCTCGTCGGCGGTCACTACGTCGCGCTCGACGGGGTCACCAAGGTCATCGTCTCGCTGCTGGCCGTCTCCACCGTCGTGGCGGTGGTCATGGCGGCCGGTCAGGGCGCGGTGCGCCAGCCCGGCTTCGAGGATCCCTCGCC
The DNA here is from genome assembly GCA_019116945.1 of Candidatus Janibacter merdipullorum. Classification (GTDB taxonomy): domain Bacteria; phylum Actinomycetota; class Actinomycetes; order Actinomycetales; family Dermatophilaceae; genus Janibacter; species Janibacter merdipullorum. The sequence continues at coordinate 3,838 of DXAR01000150.1, forward strand.
ATGGACGCTGGCCAGCCTGCCCTTCCTCGTCGCCCTCGTGGGGTGGATGCCGGCTCCGATCGAGATCAGTGCCCTCAACTCGATGTGGGTCCGGGCGAAGGGGGAGGACCGCCGGGTCGCGACGCGCGACGTCCTCTTCGACTTCAACGCCGGGTACGTCACCTCGGCGGTCCTGGCCGTCTTCTTCCTCGCGCTGGGCGTCTTCGTCCAGTACGGCAGCGGCGAGGAGCTGGAGATCGCCGGCGGCGCCTACATCCCGCAGCTGATGTCGATGTACGGGGCCGCCATCGGGCAGTGGGCGGTCCCACTCATGGGCACCATCGCCTTCCTCGCGATGTTCGGCACGGTCATCTCGGTCATCGACGGCTACGCCCGGGCCTGCGCCGAGTCGCTCCGGCTCCTTCGCGGCGCGCCCGAGATGACCCGTCGGCACAAGGACATCTGGATCACCGGGATCGCGGTGATCGCGCTCGCGATCGTCGTGTGGATGAGCGCCGAGCTGAGCACGATGCTGCGCTTCGCGATGATCAGCGCCTTCCTCACCGCCCCGGTCTTCGCGTGGCTGAACTTCTCCCTCATCCGCAGCGAGCGCACCCTCTCCCCCGTGATCCGGGTGCTCTCCTACGCCGGGTTGGCCTTCCTCATCGGCTTCGGCGTGCTCTTCATCGTCTCGGAGCTGGGCCTGGTGTGAGCACTCGATGGCGCCTGCCGCGCGCTCTCCTCGGCGCCGTGACGGCGTTGGTCCTGCTCGGCGCCTGCATCACCCCAGGGAGCGAGGACTCCTCCTCCGGCCCCAGCTCCTCCCGCTCGGCGCCCTCGTCGCCGGCGCCCTCGTCGCCGACACCCTCGTCGTCGACACCCGAGCCCACCCACGAACCCCGGGGGAAGGGGGCCCGTGCCCTCGTGCAGGAACCCGGGGCGGCCACGTGGCGGATGATCTCCTCACCGGAGCGTGCCTACACCACCGAGGGCGCCCTCACCCCCTCCCCGGCCCGGGCCGAGCACGACGAGGGCATCGGGTACGAGCGCGGGTGCCAGGCCCCCCGGGAAATGACCACCTTCCCTACCAACCCGTGTGTCGTCGGCGACGTCTCGGGCGAGACCGAGGTCGCCGTCGTCGGCGACTCGAAGATGCTCCAGTGGCTTCCCGCCATCGACCCCATCGCCCGTGCCGAGGGGTGGCGCGTCACGGTCCTGACGAAGTCCGCCTGCGGGCTGACGCTGCGCGGTCAGTACGAGGAGTGCGCCGCGTACAACCGGGCGATGCTGCGTCA
>DXAR01000151.1 GCA_019116945.1 Candidatus Janibacter merdipullorum
GTCAGTCGATCTTGCGCGACGCGCCCTTGTCCGCGGACTGGGCGAAGCGCGCGAAGATCTTCAGCGCCGCGGAGACGGGGCGGTCCCGGCTCACCGGGGCCCACCCCTTCGCGTCCTGCTCGGTCCGGCGGCGGTCGAGCTCCTCGTCGTCGACGAGGAGGTTGACCCGGCGGTTCGGGATGTCGAACTCGATGACGTCGCCGTCCTCCACGAGCCCGATGGCACCGCCGGAGGCGGCCTCCGGGGAGACGTGCCCGATGCTCAGGCCCGAGGACCCGCCGGAGAAGCGGCCATCGGTGATGAGCGCGCACTTCGGGCCGAGCCCGGTGCCCTTGAGGTAGGAGGTCGGGTAGAGCATCTCCTGCATGCCGGGTCCGCCCTTCGGGCCCTCGTAGCGGATGACGACGACGTCGCCCTCCTGGATCTGCTTCGAGAGGATCATCTCGACGGCCTGCTCCTGGGACTCGGCGACCCGCGCCGGACCGGAGAAGTTCCACTGGTGCTCGGGCACGCCGGCGGTCTTGACGATGCAGCCGTCGGAGGCGAGGTTGCCCGTGAGGACCGCCAGTCCCCCTTCGCTCGTGTAGGCGTGCTCGACGGAACGGATGCAACCGTCCTCGGCGTCGGTGTCGAGGCTGGCCCATCGGTTCGTCGAGGAGAAGGCCTCGGTCGTGCGCACGCCACCCGGGGCGGCGTGGAAGAGCTCCTTGGCCCGGTCGGTGGCGGAGCCGGAGCGGATGTCCCAGTCGGCGAGCCACTGGTCGAGCTTCGGGCTGTGCACGGCGCGGACGCCGGTGTCGAGCATGCCGCCCCGGTTGAGCTCACCGAGGATCGCAGGGATGCCCCCGGCGCGGTGGACATCCTCCATGTAGAAGTCGGGGCTGTTCGGCGCCACCTTGACGAGGCACGGCGTCACCCGGGAGAGGGCGTCGATATCGTGCTGGTCGAAGTCGACGCCCGCCTCCTGCGCCGCGGCGAGCAGGTGGAGGATCGTGTTGGTCGAGCCGCCCATGGCGATGTCGAGCCGCATGGCATTGGCGAAGGCGGGGCGGCTGGCGATCGAGCGCGGCAGCACCGAGTCGTCGTCACCCTCGTAGTAGTCACGGCACAGGTCGACGACGAGGCGACCCGCGTCGAGGAAGAGGTCGCGGCGCGCCTCGGCCGTGGCCAGGGTGGAGCCGTTGCCGGGAAGGGAGAGGCCGAGGGCCTCGGTGAGGCAGTTCATCGAGTTGGCGGTGAACATGCCCGAGCAGGAGCCGCACGTCGGGCAGGCGGACTGCTCGATGGCGGTCATCTCGTCGTCGGAGACGGCGTCGTCGACAGCCTTGACCATGGCGTCGACGAGGTCGAGCCGGGTGTAGGCCTCGCCCTCCTCGCCGATGATCGCCTTGCCGGCCTCCATCGGGCCGCCGGAGACGAAGACCGTGGGGATGTTGAGGCGCAGGGCGGCGAGGAGCATCCCCGGCGTGATCTTGTCGCAGTTGGAGATGCACACGAGGGCATCCGCGCAGTGCGCCTGGACCATGTACTCGACCGAGTCGGCGATGACCTCTCGGCTCGGGAGCGAGTAGAGCATCCCGGCGTGGCCCATGGCGATGCCGTCGTCGACGGCGATGGTGTTGAACTCCTTGCCGACCCCGCCGGCCTCCTCGATGGCGCCGGCAACGAGCTGGCCCATGTCCTTGAGGTGGACGTGACCGGGCACGAACTGGGTGAAGGAGTTGGCGATCGCGACGATCGGCTTGCCGAAGTCCCCCTCGCCCATGCCCGTGGCGCGCCAGAGGGCGCGGGCTCCGGCCATGTTGCGACCGTGGGTGGTGGTTCGGGAACGCAGCTCAGGCATACCCCTACGGTAGTTCGCCGTTCCGCGGACTGATACCGCGTCTCACATGCAGACCGCCCCTCCCGCTCGGCGAGCGGAAGGGGCGGTCATGAGGCTGTCGTGCGCTCACTCGCCGCTGTCGCGGCGCTCCAAGCTCTCCTGGAGGGCGCGGCGGGCCTCGACGGCTTCGTCGCTCATGACGGCTCCTGCGGGACGGAAGGACATCGGGGGCGTGGATCGCACGCGATCGGCCCACGGTAGATCCGCGGGTCCGATCCGCGATACGCCCGGTCCACGACCTGGACATCGGCGAGCATGGGGGCATGCATCCCGCCGACTACCCGTGGAGTGTCCCGCCGGTGAGCGGGATCGTCCGGCCGGACGGCATCGAAGGGGGCGAGCTCCCCTCGTCGGCGGTGCTCGCCGCACGCACGCCCGTTGTCGCGGTCGGCTCGAATGCCTCGCCCGCGGTGCTCGTCCGCAAGCTCGGGGACCTCCTGGCGACCGGGCTGCCCGTCGCCCCGGCCGTCGTCGACGACCTCGTCGTCGGGCACTTCGCGCAGGTGGCCGCGCGCGGCTTCGTCGCGGCGGCCCCTGCCCGCTCCCCCGGCGTCCGCGCCGAGCTGAGCCTCGGGTGGTTCGACGAGGCCCAGCTGGCCCGGCTCGACGAGACCGAGCCCAACTACCACCGGGAGGTGCTCACCTCCTCGTGCACGTGGGCGGGCGGGACCGTCGAGGGCGCCCAGGTCTACGTCTCCGACCACGGCGTCCTCGCCGACGAAGGGGAGGTCCTCCCCCTTCGCTCCCAGGCCGAGGTCCTCGGCTGGCTCGGCGAGCGCCTCCCCCACCTCGCCACCGACCTCACCCACGAGCGGCTCACCGACCTCGACGTGCGCGAGCGGGTGCGCCTGGCGGTCATCGACGCCGGCCTCGTCGCCCACCCCTGGTGAGGGGTTGAACCAGAGGCGCGGATAATTCAGAGGCGCGTGTCGGTAGGTGGACCTAGCCTTGACAGGCCATGACCCAGACCCTCGAGCGAGCGCCCACCACCCCACCTGCGAGACCCTCCCCGGTGGCACTCGAGCGCACCGTCGACTGGCGTCGGATGCGCTCCCCCGCAGCCGGGGCGGCACTCGTGTGCTCGGCCACCGCCGCCGTCCTCCTCACTCTCGGCACCGTGGTCGTCGGGCGCCTCGCGGAGGACCCGGGCGCCGGTCTCGTCCAGCTGCTCGCCCTCCTCGTCGTCGGTGGCGCCGTCATCGACAACCTCGGCAAGATCGTCTGGGTCGGCCTCTCCGACCGGGCCGAGGGTGCGCTGCGCGAGGACCTCCTCGACGCGGCCCTGGCCCAACCCGTGGCGACGCTCTCCGAGCAGGCCGCCGGGGAGATCCTCGACCGGGTCGACGACGACACCCACGAGGTCGGCAACCTCATGCGGTGGCAGGTGTGGATGTTCGCCCGGACCTCCTTCTCCGTCCTGCCGATGTGGATCGTCGCCGGTGTCACCTGGTGGCCGGCGTGGCTCCTCTTCCCGCTGCTCGCGGCCCTCACCGCTGTCGCCGTCCGTCCTCTGCTCGGGGAGATCACCCGGCGCAAGGTCATCGAGGAGATGGCCTGGACCGACCACGCAAGTGCTCTCGAGGAGGGCATCGCGGGTCGGGACGACCTGCGCACCAGCCTGGGTCAGGCGCACATGCTCCAGCGGCTGGCGACGCTCACGGCGAGGCTCCACGCACGCTTCGCCGACGTCGTCCGGCTCGAGAGCCGGCTGGCCCGTCGCGCCGGCCTGCTCCTCCACGGGCTGCTCGCGGGCATCGGGGTCGCGGGCATCGCACTGGCCTCCGACGGCTCCCTCGGCGTGGGTGAGCTCGTGACCCTCTTCCTCGTGACATCGGCCTTCGTCGGCCTCGTCGCCCAGCTGTCCAACCAGCTGCCGGACCTCCAGGCCGGCCTCGGTGCAGTGATCCGGTTGCGACAGATGCTCGCCGTCGAGCCGGAGCCGAAGGGAGGTGCCCCCGTCCCCGAGGGCGCCCAGCTCTCCGTCGAGGTGCGCGGGCTGGACTTCTCGTACGAGGAGGGCAGCTTCGCGCTGCAGGACGTGACCTTTGCCTGCCCGGCCGGGGAGACGATCGCGCTCGTCGGCCGTACCGGCTCGGGCAAGTCCACGCTCGCCTCCTTCGTCTCCCGGGCCATCGAGCCACCCCGGGGCAGCGTCTTCATCGGGGGCCGCGACGTGCGAGAGGTGGACCTGCAGCTCCTGCGCACCGACGTCGGGGTCGTCACCCAGCGCACCGAGATCCTCGCGGGCACGCTCGCGGACAACATCACCCTCTTCGACGACACCCCGCGCTCCGACATCGAGGCAGCGGTGGCAGAGCTCGGCCTCGGTGACTGGGTCGACGGCCTGCCGCGCGGACTCGACACCCTGCTCGGCCCCGGGGGGACCACTCTGTCCGCCGGCGAGGAGCAGCTCGTCGCCTTCGCCCGGCTGCTCGTGCGCGATGTGCGCGTCGTCGTCCTCGACGAGGCGACCGCACGCATGGACCCGCTCACCGAGCGTCGCGTCGTGTCGGCGTCCGACCGGCTCCTCGTCGGTCGGACGGGCATCCTCATCGCGCACCGGCTCAACACCATCGAGCGGGCACCGCACGTCGTCGTCCTCGAGCACGGGCGGGTCATCCAGCGGGGACTCCGGGCCGAGCTGGCCCGGAGGCCGGGCCCCTTCCGCACCCTGCTCCTCGACAGCCGCACGGAGTCGAGCCTCGAGGAGGCGATCGAGGTCGACCATGCCGACCTCGACGCCGTCGGGGGTCGTCGGCGGACGACGACGCCACCGGAGCGACCCGAGATCGGGACCGGGCCCTCGCTCACCCGGGGCATCGCCCACGCGATGTCGATCCGGCCCGAGTGGGGCATCGCCGGCGCCCTGTGCTTCCTGCTCATGTCGCTCCTCGGGGCGCAGGGCGCGATCACCGGGCTCGTCTGGGGCACTCTCGTCGAGGACCTGCAGGCCGGCGACACCCCCGCCCTGCTCGCCGTCGCCCTCGTCGCCTGCCTCCTCGTCGTCCCCTTCCTCACCTCCTTTGCCTTCTTCCGGTACCCGCGGTGGTGGATCGAGGTCATGCTCCGGACGCGGATGTCGGTGCTGGCCGGGCAGACCCGGCCGGAGCGCCTGCCCCGGACTCCCCCCGGCGAGGTCGTGGCCCGCTCGATGGACGCCGACCGCTACGCGCGCTATGCGGACCGCTGGATCGACTTCCTCAACGGCCTCGTCATCGCGGTCCTGACCGCCGTGCTCGCCGGGACGTGGGTCGCCGGTGCCGTCCTGCTCACGGTCATGGTCAGCGCGGCGGCCGCCTCGAGTCTCGGGCGACCGGTCGCCGGGCGCTCCGCCGCGGCGGCGTCCGCGGCCCGGGCCCGCTTCGGTCGAGCCGTCGTGTCCGCCCTCGAGTCGGTGCGGACGGTCAAGCTGACGGCAGCGACCCCCTTCGTCCGGCGGCACCTGCGTGCGGTGGACAGCGGACGGGTGGCGGCCGCGGTCAAGGAGCACCGGGTCCAGGCCTTCCTCGACGCCGTCCCGCTCGTCATGGTCCAGTGCGGCGTCGTCGCGACGTGGTGGATCCACGTCGCCGGCGGCTGGGGGTTGGGCACCGCCATCCTCGTCTCGGGGGCGGTGGCCGGCTTCGACTGGTTCGGCCGGGTCGCGAGCATGGTCGTCACCGAGGCACCGGGGACGCGGGCCTGGCAGGTGGAGACGGCGCGCTTCGCCGGCGGCGCCGACCTCATGGACCTGCCGGAGGGGGTCGACCTGCTCGCCGGGCGGGCACCTGAGCCCGTCGAGGGTGACCGCGAGGACCTGCACCGACTCGAGCTGCGCGATGTCTCCGTCATCCACGACGACGGCACCATCGGGGCGAGCGACATCACCCTCACCGTCCTCGCGGGTGAGCTCGTGCTGCTCGTCGGCCAGGTCGGGTCGGGCAAGTCGAGCCTCCTCGCCGCGCTCGCCGGCCTCGTCGACCACCGCGGTGAGGTCCTGTGGAACGGCCGGCCCGTCCACGACCCGCAGCGCTTCCTGCGCCCCGGCCGGGTCGCGCACGTCGCGCAGGTGCCGCGTGTGCTGTCGGGGACCTTCGCCGACAACGTGCGGCTGGGGCACGACCGCCCGCTCGAGGCCCCCATCACCCTCGCGCGCCTCACCGAGGACGTCGCCGCCGCCGGTGGCCCGGACTCCCTCGTCGGTCACCGTGGGGTGCGTCTCTCCGGTGGTCAGGTGCAGCGCCTCGCCCTGGCCCGGGCGCTCGCCACGGAGGCCGAGCTCCTCCTCGCCGATGACGTCTCCTCCGCCCTCGACGCCACGACCGAGATCGATCTGTGGCGGGGGCTGCGGGAGCGGGGCGCGACCGTCATCGGCGCGACCTCCAAGCGGGCCGCGCTCGAGCAGGCCGACCGGGTCCTCGTGCTCGACGGCGGCCGTGCCGTGGCCACCGGCACCTGGGCCGAGCTCGCCCCGACCTGGGGGCACCTCGCAGGCTGAGTCCCCCTTCGCCCGGCCACGCCTCGATCACCCAGGACACGACTCAGGGGGCGTCCCGGCCGGTGAGCCGGTGGACGCCCCCTGAGGGGACCCGACCGTGGGGGTGACCACGGGCGGGAGTCGTGGCCGAGGGTCAGCGAGCAGCGCTGCCCTCGGTGTAGTCGTCGTCGCCCGTCTGCCAGGCGAAGTGCGACCGGAGGAGCTTGCCGGTGGCCTCGATCGGGTGACCGGCCTCCTTCTCGCGCAGCTGCTGGAACTCGACGGCGCCGTTGTCCTGGTCGTCGATGAAGCGCTTGGCGAAGGAGCCGTCCTGGATGTCCGCGAGGAGACCCTTCATCGACTCCTTGACCTTGTCGTCGACGACGCGCGGGCCGGAGACGTAGTCGCCGTACTCCGCGGTGTCCGAGATCGACCAGCGCTGCTTGGCGATGCCGCCCTCCCACATGAGGTCGACGATGAGCTTGAGCTCGTGGAGGACCTCGAAGTAGGCGATCTCCGGCTGGTACCCGGCCTCGGTGAGGGTCTCGAAGCCGGCCTGGACGAGGTGCGACATGCCACCGCAGAGGACGGCCTGCTCGCCGAAGAGGTCGGTCTCGGTCTCCTCGGTGAAGGTCGTCTTGATGACGCCCGCACGGGTGCCGCCGATGCCCTTGGCGTAGGCCTTGGCGATGTCCCAGGCGTTGCCCGAGGCGTCCTGCTCGACGGCGATGATGTCCGGGATGCCCCGGCCGTCGACGAACTCGCGGCGCACGGTGTGCCCCGGGGCCTTCGGCGCGACGAGGATGACGTCGACGCCGGCCGGGGCCTGGATGTAGCCGAAGCGGACGTTGAAGCCGTGCCCGAAGACGAGGACGTCGCCCTCGTTGAGCACCGGCTCGATGTCCTCGGCGTAGACGTGCCGCTGGACCTGGTCCGGCGCGAGGATGACGATGACGTCGGCCTCCGCGGCCGCGTCGCGCGGGGTGAGGACGGTCAGGCCCTCGGCCTCGGCCTTCGGCCGGCTCTTGCTGCCCTCCTTGAGGCCGACGCGCACGTCGACACCGCTGTCACGGAGGTTGAGGGCGTGGGCGTGACCCTGGGAGCCGTACCCGATGACGGCGACCTTGCGCCCCTGGATGACGGACAGGTCGGCGTCGTCGTCGTAGTAGATCTCGGCCATGGTGGGCGCTCTCCTTGTGCTCTGGAAACGGGTGGTCTGTGCTCTCGTCGTCATCGTCTCGCGTGGCGCAGGACGGTGACGAAGGGGGTCAGTGTCTGGACCGATCCGTGATGGACCGGGGTCCGCGGCCGATGGCCACGACGCCGGACTGGACGAGCTCCCGGACGCCGTAGGGCTGGAGGATCTCGAGCATCGCGGCGATCTTGTCCGAGTTGCCGTAGACCTGCAGGATCATCGCGTCCGGGGTCGTGTCGACGATCTTCGCCTTGAACATCTGCGCCGTCTCGAGGATCCCGCTGCGGTTGCCGGCCTCGGCCCGCACCTTGACGAGGACGACCTGGCTCGTCACCGACGTCAGCGGGTCGAGCTCGACGACCTTGAGGACCTCGACGAGCTTGTTCAGCTGCTTCGTCACCTGCTCCAGCGGGAGGACGTCGACCTCGACGACGACCGTCATCCGGGAGACCTCCGGGTGCTCGGTCGGTCCGACAGCCAGGGAGTCGATGTTGAATCCCCTGCGGGAGAAGAGTGCCGAGATCCTGGCGAGGACGCCGGGCTTGTTCTCGACGAGGACGGAGAGGGTGTGCTTCGTGCTCATGTCAGTGCCTCACTTGTCGTCGCCGACCGCGTCGATGGCCGGGTCCTCGGGCTGCTCGATCGCCTCGGACTCCTCCCGGTCCCAGACCGGGGCGGCGTCGCGGGCGATCTGGATCGCGTCATTGCTCACACCGGCGGGCACCATCGGCCAGACCATGGCATCGCGCTCGACGACGAAGTCGATGACGACCGGGCGGTCGTTGATCGCCATCGCCTCGGCGATCGTCGCCTCGAGGTCCTCCGGACGCTCGCACCGCAGGCCGACACAGCCGTAGGCCTCGGCGAGCCTGACGAAGTCGGGGATCCGGTTGCCGACCGAGGTGTGCAGGTCGGTGTTGGAGTAGCGCTCGTTGTAGAAGAGCGACTGCCACTGCCGGACCATGCCCAGGCTCGAGTTGTTGATGACCGCGACCTTGATCGGGATGTCGTTGATGACGCAGGTCGCGAGCTCCTGATTGGTCATCTGGAAGCAGCCGTCGCCGTCGATGGCCCAGACGACGCGGTCCGGCTCCCCCACCTTCGCCCCCATGGCGGCGGGCACGGCGTAGCCCATCGTCCCGGCCCCACCGGAGTTGAGCCAGGAGTTGGGGCGCCCGTAGTCGATGAACTGCGCGGCCCACATCTGGTGCTGGCCGACCCCCGCCGCGTAGACGGCCTCGGGTCCGGCGATCGCGCCGATGCGCTCGATGACCTGCTGCGGCATGAGGGCGTCGGGGTGCGGGGCCTGGTAACCCACCGGATAGGCCTCGGTCCACCCCTTCGCCCGAGCCGTCCACGCGGCGTACCGGCCCGGCCGGACCTGCGCACCCTCACCGTCGGCGGACTGGATCGCCGTGATGAGCTCGCCGAGGATCGCCCGGGCGTCACCGACGATCGGCACGTCGGCGACGCGGTTCTTGGAGATCTCCGCCGGGTCGATGTCCGCGTGGATGACGCGCGCATCGGGGGCGAAGGACGAGAGCTGGCCGGTGACCCGGTCGTCGAAGCGGGCCCCGATGGCGATGAGCAGGTCGCTGCGCTGCAGCCCGGTCACCGCGGAGACCGAGCCGTGCATCCCCGGCATGCCGAGGTGGAGGTCGTGGCCGTCGGGGAAGGCGCCCCGGGCCATGAGCGTCGTCACGACCGGGATGCCCGTGAGCTCGGCCAGCCGGAGCAGCTCCTCGTGTGCGCCGGAGCGGATGATGCCCCCGCCGACGTAGAGGACGGGACGCTCGGCCGCCGCCATGAGACGCACGGCCTCGCGGATCTGCTTCGCGTGCGGGCGGGTCACCGGGTGGTACCCCGGCAGGGCGATCTGCGGGGGCCAGCTGAAGGTCGTCTCCGCCTGCAACGCGTCCTTGGAGATGTCGACGAGCACGGGGCCGGGTCGGCCGGTGCTCGCGATGTGGAAGGCCTCGGCGATGACGCGCGGGATCTCCGCGGCATCGGTGACGAGGTAGTTGTGCTTGGTGATCGGCATGGTGATGCCGCGGATGTCCGCCTCCTGGAAGGCGTCCGTGCCGATCGCCCCCGAGGCGACCTGGCCGGTGATCGCGACCATCGGGACGGAGTCCATGTGCGCGTCGGCGATGGCGGTGACGAGGTTCGTCGCGCCGGGGCCGGAGGTGGCCATGCACACGCCGACCTTGCCGGTGGCGGAGGCATACCCCTCGGCGGCGTGCCCCGCGCCCTGCTCATGCCGGACGAGGATGTGGCGGACCCGGGTCGAGTCCATGAGCGGGTCGTAGGCCGGGAGGATCGCCCCGCCGGGGATGCCGAAGACGACCTCCGCCCCGACCTCCTCGAGCGCACGGACGAGGCTGCCGGCCCCGCTCACCTGCTCCGGGGTGGGTCGGGTGGCCCCCGCGCGGCGCGCCATGGCGGCCGGGCTCGGGGCGCTGCTCTTGGTGTCAGTCACCGTGTGTCCTTCGGTTCGGCGTGCCATCTGTGCTCTCCTTCATCCTCTCCCGGTCATGAAAAAGCCCTTCAGTCCGGTCCGGACATGAAGGGCGCGCGCTGCGTCGACGACGAAGGTCGCTCAGGCAGCGCGCCGGGGAAGTACGAGGAGGAGGGCCATGCGGACAACCCTCTCCCGCAACCCCTCCCGTGTCAACGACTGAGACAAGACCGTCCACCATGCGGGACTGTGGCGGCTCATGTCTGCTCCCTGCTCGGTGGTCGGCGTTTCACCCGGTGTCCGTGCCGAGATTCTCCGAGTGGGGCCATCCGGACCATGGGGAAGATTCCCCTCTGTCACACCGACGGGGCGGTCGGTGTCTCCATGCTGAGGGCGCCGACACGCGGCGCCGACCGACGGAGGAATGTCATGACCAGCACGAGCACCTTCCGCATCCCCCGAGCCGACCTGACCTCCCCCTTCGGACGAGCCGTCGCGGCCATCTGCAAGCGCCTCTACGGCGAGGTCCCGGACAACGCCTACGTCCTCGTCCACCACCGGAAGGTGGCAATGAGCACCTTCGGCTTCGAGCGCTCGGTCGCCCGGTGGGACGCGCTCGACCCGCACCTCAAGACCTACGCCGTCATGGCGACGGCGGGTGTCATCGGCTGCTCGTGGTGCCTCGACTTCGGGTACTACCTCGCGCACGAGGAAGGGCTCGACCTCGACAAGGTCCGCGAGGTGCCGCGGTGGCGCGAGTCCGAGGTCTTCACCCCACTCGAGCGCGACGTCATGGAGTACGCCGAGGCGATGACGGCCACGCCGCCCACCGTCACCGACGATCTCTCGACCCGCCTGCGCGAGCAGCTCGGCACCACAGCGCTTGTCGAGCTGACGAAGATGATCGCGGTCGAGAACGAGCGCTCCCGCTTCAACTCCGCCGCCGGCCTGGCCAGCCAGGGGTACTCCGACGTGTGCGAGATCCCGCTCGCGGTCCCGGGCTCCGCCGTGGGACGGTGACCCGGTGCCCCTCGAAGAGGCCACCGACGACTGGGTGGCCCACCGCTCCCTCCTCTTCACCGTCGCCTACGAGATGCTCGGCTCGGCGGCGGACGCCGAGGACGTCCTGCAGGAGGTCTGGCTGCGCTGGTCGCAGGTGACGGACGAGGTGCACGACCCGCGGGCGTACCTCGTACGGATCACGACCCGCCTCGCACTCAACCACCTGCGCAGCCGCAGCCGCCGCCGGGAGGACTACGTCGGACCGTGGCTCCCCGAGCCGCTCCTCACGACGCCGGACGTCGCCGAGGACGTCGAGCTCGCCGAGAGCGTGTCGACGGCGATGCTCCTCGTCCTCGAGACGCTCAGCCCCCAGGAGCGCGCGGTCTTCGTCCTCCACGAGGTCTTCGACGTCCCTCATGCGGAGATCGCCCAGGCGATCGACAAGACCCCGGCGGCGGTGCGGCAGATCGCCCACCGCGCCCGCAGCCATGTCGCGGCGCGGCGTCCCCGCCAGACGGTGCGGGCGGGAGAGCAGGAGGAGGTCTTCGAGCGCTTCATGTCCGCCCTCGCCGACGGCGACCTCCAGTCGCTCGTCGACGTCCTCGCCCCCGACGTCGTCCTCCTCACCGACGGCGGTGGCGTCAAGCGGGCTGCGCTGCGCCCCATCGAGGGCGTGGACAAGGTGCTGCGCTTCCTCGTCGGGGTGTACGACTCGACGTCGACGGCGGGGGTCATCGCCGTCAACGGCGCGCCGGCGATCCGCCTGGACCTCGGCGGCGAGATCGACGCGGTCGCCACCTTCGCCATCGGGGACGGGCTCGTGACCCACGCATACGTCGTCCGCAACCCGCACAAGCTCGCCGCCGTGGGCGTCGAGACGACCCTCACCCGCTGACCCGCACCACCGGCGGCAAGCGCCGAGTCGGTCAGGCCGTGTACTCGGGCACGTGGAAGCGGTCGAGGGTGGCCGCGCCGAAGGCGAGGTCGCTCCAGTGGCCGGAGAAGCGCAGCACCGCGGCCGCCGCGGGCGGGAATCCCTCGGCGAGCAGGTCGTGCGCCTGCTCCGACCCCTCCCCGTCCGCGAGCATGCTCGTCGCCCCCGGCAGTCCCGGTGCGTGCCCGATGAGGAGCACGACGGACGCGTCCTCGGGCGCCTCCCGAGCGACGGCGAGCACGTCCTCGGCCCGGGCGTCGTAGAGGCGGTGCTCGATCTCGACCTCGGCCTCGGGACAGCCGGCAGCGGCCAGCTCGGCCATCGTCTCCCGGGTGCGCTGGGCCGGTGAGCACTTCACCGCGTCGCAGCCGATGCCCTGCTCGCGCAACCACCGGCCGATGTGCTGGGCCTCCTCACGGCCACGATCGGTCAGCGATCGGTCTCGATCATGCTGGCCGACGCCGCCGGGCTCGGGCTCGGCGTGCCGCAACAGGACAAGGGTTCGGTCCTCTGCTGACGTGGTCATACCTGAGTGTGGCGCGGCTCATGCCCCATTTCCACCCCTTGACGTCGCGGTGGGGTCATGCCATGGGATCGCGCCAGAGCTCGAGCGAAGGGAGCGTCGCCAAGACCTCGAGCTCCGTCGTCGTCGTGGGCTCTCTCGAACGACTCACCGGCAACCGCCACCAGCTCAAACTCACCACCAGCGACACGATGGTCGACTCCCACGGCACCCTGCGCTCGTACTACTGCCCAGCCGGGGCGTCGATCACCCCGACCTGGGTCTCCGCCAGGTGCACCCACCGGGCCACGTACACGCTCTCGAACTTCTCGCAGAGCAACGAGACCCGCCCCATCGGCAAGATCAGCATCACCGGCAAGTCGGCCACGCAGAAGGCGCCGATCAACGCCACGAAGGTCGGCAGCACTCTCCCGGTCACCATCGGCGTCACCATCTCGCTCTACGGCCAGCCGGGCCACGCCGCCCAGGTGACCGGCACGGTCCACTCCCGGGGCCTCCAGGCCACGCCGCGGTACGGGGGCTACGGCTACCCCAGGTGAGTCACGCCCCTTCGCGCCATCAGGTGGTCACAGAGTGCACTACACCCCGTCGGGGAAGAGCACTCGTGACCACCTGATGCGTGTCCGGGCGATCCTTCAGCGCGCGACGAGGTTCAGGGGTTCGTCTCCGGCGGCCACGCGGCGCAGCTGCTCGCGGAGGAGCGCGACCATCCGCGGGCGGAAGGCCTCGGTGACCCCGCCGGTGTGCGGGCTGATGATGACCCCCGGCTCACTCCACAAGGGGTGGTCCGACGGCAGCGGCTCGGGGTCGGTGACGTCGAGGGCGAAGCGCAGCCGCCCAGTGTGTCGCAAGGCGTCCTCCGTGACGAGGGCATTGCCCCGGCCGACATTGCACACGAGTGCGCCGTCGGGCATCGCGGCGAGGAGAGCGTCGTCGAGGATGCCGGCCGTCGCGTCCGTCCCCGGCAGCACCGAGAGGAGGATGTCATGCTCCGGCACGAGCTCGGCCAGCTCGTCGATGCCGTGTACCCGGTCGACGAGGTCGTCACCGTCGCGGGCACGCGAGGCGACCGCCGTGAGCGAGACCTCGAAGGGAGCGAGTCGCTCGGCGATGGCCCGCCCCACGGAGCCGTACCCGAGGAGGAGGACCCGGTGGTCGGCGAGGCCCCGGCGGAAGTGGCGGGGCAGCCACTCCCCCTTCGCCTGGGCGCGGGCGAACTCGTCGAAGCCACGCTGGGAGGCGAGGACGAGACCCACGGTCAGCTCGGCGGTCGCGGCGTCGTGGACCCCCTTCGCGTTGGCGATGGCGACGTCCTGCGGCACGACGGGGAGGGCCACGTCGGCACCGGCCGAGAGGAGCTGGACGAGGCGCACCGTCGGCGCGTCGGCCACGACGGCGATCTGGTCCGAGGGCGCCATGTAGGGGGCGACGAAGACCTCGACGTCCTCGCCCGGCGGGCTGGCCTGCGGATCCCAGACGACCGGGGTGATGCCCTCGATCGGTCCGACGTCGTCGCGCCAGGTGCGGTCGGGGAAGGAGACGGTGACCATGGCCCGATCGTAGGTCAGGCGATGGCTCCCGTCAGGCCCCGACTCCTGCCCCGGCCAGCCCCGGGCGCATCGCCTCGACGAGCCGGACCAGGACGTCGACGGGCGAGACCTCCCGCACCTCGAGCGCGTCGGACGACAGCGCCTCGATCGCGAGGACGCCGTCCTCGAGGACGACGAGGTCGAGGCCGTCGTGGACCGGCTCCTGCCCGGGCTGCTGACCCGTCACCCGAACCCGCCAGTGCCGCCACGGCCGGTCACGCAGGAGGGCGGCGACCCGGCCGGCGGTCCCGCCGGTAGGCGCCTCCGTGCCCGGCTCACGCCAGAGCAGTCCGGTGAGGACGGCCGAAGGGAGGGACACGGCCTCGTCGACCCCCAGGCCGCGGCGGGAGCCGACCTGCATCATCTCAAGGAGTGCGCCGGGCATGAGGCTCGCGAGGACGGGGACGACCTGACGCTCCTGGTCCGGCATCGTCACCGGGTCCTGACCGGCGCTCCATCGACCCGCCTGCGTGTCGAGCAGGAGGAGACCGCGGGCTCCGTCCGAGCTGGCCGAGGCCCCGACGGCGGCGCCGTCCGAGCTGCGTCCGGCGAGCTCCATGCCCAGGGTGGCCTCGATGTGGGCGCGCAGGGTCCAGTGGAGGTCGCTCGTCACCGGCGAGGACTCGGCCGCGCCGAGGACCCCGGCGAAGGCCTCGGGGTCGGGGTTCGCGGCCGCATCGACGAGCGCACCCCAGCCCTGCTCGTCGACGAGGACGCGCCCCTCCTCGAGCCGGACTCCGTTCATCGGGCTCATGACTCCACCCCTGCCTCGAGGCGGAGGCCAGCGGCGACGGCGCGCACGGTCTCCTCGACGTCGGGGAGACCGAGGACCGGCACCGTGACCCCCGTCGTCAGCACGCGGTCGCCACGGCGGAGGGCCACCTGGTGGAGGACGACCCCCACCTCGCCGACGCGGTGGTGGATCCAGCGCACGAGCCCCCCGTCGCCCTCGGGCGCCTGCTCCTCGAGAAGACGGGCGTCGGTAAGGAGGGACTCGAGCGCGGTCCACGTCTGGTCGGCCAGCGAGGTCCAGGGCGTCTCCGCGGCCACTCGGTCCTCGGTGACGACGACATTGCTGCGGAAGGCATTCGGCTCCACGGGAGCGGCCCACGCCGCCACGACGTCGTCGACTCCGTCGCTGAGGTCCACCCACGACGAGGGCACGAGCAGGCTCGCGCCGGCCGAGGGGATGTCTCGTCGCGTCAGGTCGTCGGTCACCACAGGCCCAACTTATCGCCGACCCACGACGAGGCATCCGCGGCCGCGCCACCGATGGCCTCACCGACCTTGCTGCCCGCGACACCGCCGATGATGCCGCCCGCGACACCACCAACGGCGGCGCCGACGGGGCCACCGATGAGACCGCCGACGACGGCTCCGCCCTTGGCGCCGGCCATCGCCATACCGAAGGTCGTGGCCCCCGTCGCCGCGCCGTTCGTGACCGCACGGGTCGTCCGCTCGCCGGTACCGATCGACGGGTCGTTCATGTCCTCGGCCCACTGGCCGAGACCGCCGAGGACACCGGAGACCCCAGCACCGACCGGCCCGGAGATCCGGGCGACCTTGCTCCACTTGGCGAAGCCGGCCACATTGCGGGCGGCGTTGGGGCCCCCCTTCGGGATCCAGCTCGAGTCCTTCCCGTAGAGGACGGCACGCTGGTGCCAGGGCAGCTTCGAGAAGGGGCTCCCCGGCTTGTGCCCGAGGAATCCGTGGCGACCGTTGGGGAGGTAGCCGCGCGGGTTGAACTGGCCGAACTTCCACATGCCCACACCGGCGGCGATACCCGCGAGGTCACCCAACCGGTCGGAGGCGAAGCCGAGGCCGCCGAGGATGTCCTGGACCGTGTCCCAGGGGCCCTTCCCCGTCCCCTGGCCACCGCCTCCTCCGCCGGTGGAGCCACCGCCGCCGGACCCACCGCCGGACCCACCGCCCCCGGACTCCGAGGTCGTCTCCTGGGACTCGACCTGCTCGATGAGCTGGCCGGCGAAGGTCGTGAGGCTCTTCGAGGCCGCCTCCAGCGACGGGCGCGCGTCGTGCCAGCTCTCGGCGAAGGACTCGACGTCAGGCCCCTCCCAGGCTCCCTGGAGGATGCTCATCCCGGCGGTCCCGGTGGCGGCCACCTCCTGTGCCCGGCCGGCCTCGACGCGGAGCTGGTCGCCGATCTGCCGGACCCGGGCGGGATCCATTCCGTGGGTGACGGTCATCTGCTCTCCTCCGGTGGGACCCGGCCACCGTAATGACGCCTCCGCCGGCGTGCCATGGGGAGGACTCCCCATGGCCGGCGCCACCCACGGCTCGACATACCCTCGGAGCATGCGCACCGCCTCGGACCCGGAGCAGACCGTCGCGGCCTGGCGCGCCCAGCTCGCCCGCGGCGAGGACGTCGTCATCCGGCAGAGTCGTGCCCAGGCCGTCGGCTACCTCGTCCTCGTCATCCTCCTCGCCGCCGCCTGCGCCTGGGTCCTCGGGCAGGACGGTGGGTGGTGGCTGAGGACCGGCCTCATGTGGGGCGGCATCATCCTCTTCGGCGTCCTCGGCATCCCCGTCCTCGTTCGCCAGGTCATCCGCGGTCACCGTCCCGTCGTGCGCATCACGACGACGACGGTCAGCGTCGGCGAGGACGTGCTGCCCCTGTCCCAGATCACGTGGCTGCGTCGGCACGACGGCACCTACGGAGACACGCCTCCCGAGCGGTCGGGTGGCGTGAGCATCTTCCGCGGCCAGGAGCACGTGCTCGAGATCCCGCTGCCGCCGTCGGTGCCGACCGGCGCGGTCGAGCGCATCCTGCTCCCGGGCGGACCGCCACCCGGGAGGTGACTCCCTTCGTCAGCCCTCGACGCCGAGCTTGGCGAGGATGATCTCGCGGGCCTTGCCGGCATCGGCCTGGCCCTTCATCTCCTTCATCACCTGGCCGATGAGCGCCCCGGCGGCCTGGACCTTGCCGCCACGGATCTTGTCGGCGATGTCCGGGTTGTTCGCGATGACCGTGTCGACCGCCCCCTCGAGGGCACCGTCGTCCTGGACGAGCTCGAGCCCGCGCGAATCGGCGACGGTGGTCGGGCTCCCTTCGCCGTCGAGGACACCCTCGAGGACCTGGCGGGCCATCTTGTCGTTGAGCCGGCCGGAGCCGACGAGCGACTCGAGCTCGGCGACGTGCTCGGGCCTCACGCCCGTCTGCTCGGCATAGGTCGCCAGGTCGACGCCCTCGGTGTTGGCACGACGCGAGGGCTCGCCGAGCCACCACTTGCGGGCGGCCTGGGGCTTGGCTCCCGCAGCGACCGTGGCCTCGATGAGCTCAGTCGCGCCGGCATTGAGGACGTCACGCATCTCGAGGTCGGAGTAGCCCCACTCCCCCTGGAGCCGCTTGCGACGCTCGGCCGGCGGCTCGGGAAGGGTGGCGCGCAGCTCCTCGACCCGCTCCCGGGTGGGGGCGACGGGCACGAGGTCGGGCTCCGGGAAGTAGCGGTAGTCCTCGGCGTCGGACTTCTCCCGGCCACTCGTCGTGATGCCGGTGTCCTCGTGCCAGTGCCGGGTCTCCTGGAGGATCGAGCCACCGCTCGTGAGGACCGCCGCGTGGCGGCAGACCTCGTAGCGCACCGCACGCTCGACGGAGCGAAGGGAGTTGACGTTCTTGGTCTCGGTGCGGGTGCCGAGCGGGACGTCGAGCTGGGCCTGCGCCGCGGGGTCCTCGCCCGCCTTCGCTCGCAGGGAGAGGTTGACGTCGCAGCGCATCGAGCCCTGCTCCATCTTGACGTCGGAGACGTCGAGCGCCCGGAGCAGGTCGCGCAGCGCGGCGACATAGGCCTTGGCGACCTCGGGTGCACGGTCACCGGCGCCGACGATCGGACGGGTGACGATCTCGATGAGCGGGATCCCCGCGCGGTTGAAGTCGACGAGCGAGTACTCCGCGCCCTGGATGCGCCCGGTGGAGCCACCGATGTGCATGCTCTTGCCGGTGTCCTCCTCCATGTGGGCGCGCTCGATCTCGACCCTGAAGGTCTCGGTGCCCTCGCCGGAGGCAGCCGGGATCTCGACGTCGAGGTAGCCGTCGAAGGCGATGGGCTCGTCGTACTGCGAGGTCTGGAAGTTCTTCGGCATGTCCGGGTAGAAGTAGTTCTTCCGGGCGAAGCGGCACCACGACGCGATCTCGCAGTTGAGGGCCAGCCCGATCCGGATCGCCGACTCGACGCCGGTCGCGTTGACGACCGGCAGGGCGCCCGGCAGCCCGAGGCACACGGGGCAGACCTGGGTGTTGGGGTCGGCGCCGAAGCCGGTGGCGCACCCGCAGAACATCTTCGTGGCGGTGCCGAGCTCGACGTGCACCTCGAGTCCCATGACGGGGTCGAAGGTCGCGAGGGCCTCGTCGTAACCGAGGACGTCGTCGGTGGTCGTCGCCATGTCTCAGGCTCCCTTCGTGATGGCCAGCTCGGGGGCCTGCTCGAGCAGGTGCCCACCCCAGGCGGAGACGAGGCGCTGCTCGAGTGCGGCGCCGACGGTGTAGAGACGGTCATCGGCCATGGCCGGGGCGAGGATCTGGAAGCCCGCGGGCAGGCCGTCCTCGGCGAGGCCGCTCGGCAGAGACATACCGGGCACGCCCGCGAGGTTGGCCGGGATCGTCGCGATGTCGCCGCGGTACATCGCCAGCGGGTCGTCGGACTTCTCGCCGAAGCGGAAGGCGGTCGTCGGGGCCGTCGGCGAGACGAGGACGTCGGCGGTCTCGAAGGCCTGCGCGAAGTCGTCGGCGATGAGGCGGCGGACCTTCTGCGCGCTGCCGTAGTAGGCGTCGTAGTAGCCCGAGGAGAGGGCATAGGTGCCGAGGATGATGCGGCGCTTGACCTCGTCACCGAAGCCGGCGTCGCGGCTGGCCGCCATGACCTGCTCCGCGCTCGGGGCCTCGACCCCCTGCGGGCCGACCCGCAGTCCGTAGCGCATCGCGTCGAAGCGGGCGAGGTTGCTGCTCGCCTCGCTCGGCATGATGAGGTAGTAGGCACCGAGCGCGTGAACGAAGTTGGGGCAGGAGACCTCGACGACCTCCGCGCCGGCGTCGACGAGGTGCTGGACCGACTCGTCGAAGCGCGCCTGCACGAGCGGCGAGAAGCCCTCCCCCGTCAGCTCCTTGACGATGCCGATGCGCATGCCCGCGACGTCCGCGCGCTGCGCGGCACCGACGACGTCGGGGACCGGCTGGTCGATGGAGGTCGAGTCGAGCGGGTCGTGCCCGGCCATGACCTCGTGGAGGAGCGCGGTGTCGAGGACGGTGCGGGCGCACGGGCCGGCCTGGTCCAGCGAGGAGGCCATGGCGATGAGGCCGTACCGCGACATGGCGCCGTAGGTCGGCTTGACGCCTACCGAGCCGGTGACCGCCGCCGGCTGGCGGATCGAGCCACCGGTGTCCGTACCGGTGGCCAGCGGGGCCTGCCAGGAGGAGACGACTGCGCTGGAGCCACCGCCCGATCCTCCGGGGATCCGGTCGAGGTCCCACGGGTTGCGGGTCAGGCCGTATGCGGAATGTTCCGTCGAGGAGCCCATCGCGAACTCATCCATGTTGGTCTTGCCGAGGATCGGCAGGCCCGCCGCCTTGAGCTTCGCGACGACGGTCGCGTCGTACGGCGGGACCCAGCCCTCGAGCATCTTCGACCCGGCGGTCGTCGGGATGCCGGTCGTCGTCATGACGTCCTTGACGGCGATGGGGACACCGGCGAGGCGGTGGAGGGTCTCCCCCTTCGCCCGGCGGTCGTCGACGGACCGCGCCTCGGCGAGGGCGGACTCGCCCGCGACGTGGAGGTAGGCACCGACGTGCTCGTCGACTCCCTCGATCCGGTCGAGGTGGGCGCGGGTGATCTGCTCGGAGGAGAGGTCGCCGCTGGCCAGCGCGTCGGCGAGCGCGGCAGCGGTCATGCGGGTGGGGTCACTCACGTGGGGTCCTTCGGGTCAGTCTTCGGAGAGGATGCGCGGCACGGCGAAGCGCTCGACCTCGGAGGCCGGCGCCATCGCGAGCGCCTCCTCGGGGGTGAGCGAGGGGCGCACCTCGTCCGGCCGGGTGACGTTGACGATCGGCATCGGGTGGCTCATCGGCTCGACGCCCTCGATCGGCGCCTGCTGCACCGCCTCGACGGAGCTGATGATCGTCCCGAGCTCGCCGACCATGCGGTCGAGCTCGTCGTCGGAGAGGTCGATGCGGGCCAACGAGGCGAGGTGCGCCACGTCGTCACGGGAGAGATCAGCCATGCGGGACAGTCTATGAGTCGGCCGAGGGTGCGGCGTCCCCGGCCGCTTGCGGCGCCATCGGGGGGGCCCGGGGCGCGTGCCCGGGCGCCTGGGCACTGCCTACCTGCGGGTACGGCTATCACTTCTTCTTCAGGTTCGGCACCAGGCCCTGGAGCGGCAGGCCTCACCGCGCGCTCGCATCCCCAAGTGATAACCGTACCCGCACGTAGCGGGCCTGTGGACAGCCCAACGCGTGCCGCGGCCGCTCCCGCAACGATGGCTGCATGCAGGTGGAGGAGGTCCTCGCCGAGCTCGGAGGGACGGCGTCCCGCGCCGAGCTCCTCGCCCATGTGACCGAGGGAGCCCTCCGTCGTGCCGTGGCTGGGCGGTCCGTGGCTCGGGTCGCCCGCGGCCGGTACGCACTCCCACCGGATCCGGTCACCGATGCCCGGCTGGAGCTCCCCGACATCGCCCGGAGGGGGCGGCGGGCTGCACACGAAATCTCGGGGACGGCCATGCTGCTCAGCGCGAGCGCTCGATGGGGCTGGCAGAGCAAGTGGCTCCCCACCCGGCCGCAGGTGGCCGTCCCTCGTGGACGCACCGTGCCGCCCGATGTGCGCCGGCGGATGGAGGTACGGCTGCGCGACATGGTCGGCGATGATCGCGAGGACGGGTGGGTCACGTCGCGACGACGCACGGCGCTGGACTGCGCCAGCGAGCTCCCCGAGGACGAGGCGGTCGCCGTTCTCGACTCGGCCCTGCGCGAAGGGGCGGTCGATCGCGACGAGCTGCTGCTGGGTGCGGCGGGGTTGCCCCCGCGGTATCGGCGCAGGGCGGAGGAGCTGATCCGGTTCGCCGACCCGCGGGCTGCCAACCCCTTCGAGTCGGTCCTGCGGTGGATCGTCTTCGCCGTCCCCGGCTTGGCGGTGCAGCCCCAGGTCACGATTGCCGACCCCGAGGGCACGATCGGGACGGTCGACCTGGCCAACGAGGAGCTGAAGATCGTGCTCGAGGCCGACTCCTTCGAGTGGCACGGCAGCCGCGAGGCCTTCGAGCGCGACGCCATGCGCTACGACCGGCTCGTCGCCGAGGGCTGGCTCGTGCTGCGCCTCACCTGGCACCGCGTCATGAACGATCCCGAGTGGGTGCTGGACATCGTCCGGCGGGTCGTCGCACTCCGTGACCTGCGGGTATGACGATCACTCGTCTGTGGCTCCGACGGCCGAGCCCCGAGAAATCAAGGATCCGCTGCCAAGTCTACTCCAGTAGTGGTAGCCGTACCCGCAGGTAACGTCGCGCGGGCGAGGGGTCAGCGGAGCGGGATGGTCGAGCGGGTCCGCTCGACGCTCTCCCGGTCGACGTCGGCGACGAGGAGGTCCTCTCCCCCGCCGAGACGTGCCCGCACCTCTCCGGTCGGGTCGGCGAGGACCGAGCGGCCGATGCCGTAGGGGCCCTTGACGGACTCCGGGGTCCACGCCTGCCCCACCGCGAGGAGCCATGTCTGGGAGTCATGGGCCCTGGCTCTGGCCAGCAGGTCCCACTGGGAGGCCTTGCCCGGGCCGTCGCCCCACGAGGCGGGCAGGACGACCACCTCGCAGCGCCGCCGCCGCAGCTCGGTGAAGTGGTCGGCGAAGCGCACGTCGTAGCAGGTCGCGAGACCGACCCGCCACCCGTCGACGTCGAGGGTGCGCACGAGGTCGCCGGGGGCGACGGTGTCGGACTCCCTGCTGCCAAAGGCGTCGTAGAGGTGGATCTTGTCGTAGGTCGTCTCGGTCGTGCCGGGGCCGGTGACGAGGAGGGTGTTGCGGACGCGTGAGCGCACCTTGCCCGCGTCGGTGGTCACCTCGTCGGCGGGGGTGAACATCCCGACGACGACGGTCACGCCGTGCCGCTCCGCGAGCGCCCGGACCCCGTCGGCGAAGCGCCCGTCGAGGGGCTCGGCGATGGTGTCGAGGCGACCGGAGAAGGGGGCCATCGCCGCCTCCGGGTGGACGACGAGACGGGCACCCTGCTCCGCGGCCCGGGCGGTGAGCTCGTCGATGCGGGCGAGGTTGTCGGCGGGGTCGGCGGTGGCGGTCCACTGGGCCCCGGCGAGGCGAAGGGAGGTCACGCGCTGCTCCCTTCGTCCGACGTGCGCGCGGCCAGGTCCGCCCGGGCGGCGGCGAGCACCTGCTCGTCGCGGCACCCGCGGCCGTACCCGTCGATGCGCCTGCGGATCTCGCGGCCGAGGAGCCACTGCCCGATGGGGTGGGCGATGCGCTGCAACCACGTGGGACGCACCTCGTAGGTGTACTTCCACACCGCCCGCGTGCCATCGCCCTCCGGCTGGAAGCGCCACCCCGCACCGAAGCGTGCGAAGAACCACGGCCCGGTGACCATCGTCATCCCGACCGAGGTGGGTGGACGCCAGGAGACGTACTCGCTGACCATCGCCGGCGAGATCGGTCCGGCGAAGGAAGGCCGGGTGTACGTCCGCACGCCGACGCCGGGGTCCTGGGCGCCGTCGAGGAAGTACTGCTCCCGGATGAAGGGGTCCCACCGGTGCCGGACCGGGCCGTGCGTCTGGGACACGGCGAAGGCGAGGTCCGGCGGGATGGGGACCTGCACCTCGGCGGTGACCTGTGGCATGTCCCCACCATAGGCTGGATGGCATGCCGACACTCTTCACGAAGATCATCGAGGGCGAGATCCCCGGCCGGTTCGTCTGGTCCGACGAGACCTGCGTGGCCTTCCTGACGATCGAGCCGCTCACGGACGGCCACGCCATGGTCGTGCCGCGGGCGGAGCTCGAGCAGTGGACCGACACCGACGAGGAGACGTGGGCGCACCTGCAGGAGGTCGCCCGCATCATCGGCCGGGCGCAGCAGGCCGAGTGGGAGGCGCCGCGGGTGGGCATGCTCCTCGAGGGCTTCCTCGTCCCGCACCTGCACATCCACACCTGGCCGGCCTACTCCCCCGAGGACTTCGACCCGCACTCGACGATGTCGGACGTCCCGGACGAGCGCTTCGACGCCGCCGCGGATCGTCTGCGCAACCGGCTGCGCGCCCACGGCCACGAGGCCCACGTCCCCGGACCGGGAGCCCTCCCCGCATGATGAGCCGCGGCCAGAGGACGCTGATCTTCGTCGCGGCCGTCCTCGCCTTCTCGGCAGCTCTCGCCGTCGGCGCGATCCTCTTCTGGATGGACGGGCAGCCGTGGCCGGCGCTCTTCTGGGCGGTCGTGTGGGGCCTCGTCGTCGCCGTGACGATCTGGGGTCTCGTCGGCTTCCGCCGGGAGTCCGACCCGGCCATCGTCGGCGAGGGTGGGCACGAGATCGTGCAGCCGCCGCGCTCCCCCCTTCCGCCGCAGGCCGATCGCGCGAACCCGTGGCCCTTCGAGTGGCTGGCGCCGGCGCTCGCGGAGGCCTTCGCCGACACCCCCTACGTCGTCCGGAGCAATGGCCGGTCGGTGCTCGTCCACGCCGACCTCGTCGACGCCCGCTGGCAGCACGTGGCGACGACGCACCGGCTCCAGCACGCCTTCGTCGCGCGCTTCACCCCGACCGGGCGAAGGGGGGTCGTCCGCCGCAACGACGAGTCCCGCCACCTCGAGGTCGAGGCCGGCCTGACCCATCTGGGGGCCCAGCTCGCGGTGAAGTCCGGCCGCCAGTGGAGCTTCACCCGTCGCGTCGAGTACGGGCTGGGGCTGGACGGCTTCAAGAAGCGGGTGGACTACACCTTCTCCACGGCCGAGATCAACGAGCCGGTCTCGATCATCATGAAGCGCTCCGGCTGGCGCGAGACCCTCGACGGCGAGGCGAAGGGCGCCCTCGCCATGGCCGGGCTGGGCGCCTCCGCGCTCGTCCTCGTCCCCCTCGGGCTCGGCATCAGCGCCCTCGTCTCCTGAGACCACTCCGCGGGCCGATGGTGACTTCACCCCCGTCGAGGTGTAGGCATGAGGTATGGCTACCACTGCATTCAAGGGCAACCCCGTCAACACCGCCGGTGACCTCCCGGCCGCCGGGGCGAGCGCCCCGGCCTTCGACCTCGTCGGCGACGGTCTCTCCGAGCTGACCTCCGGCGACCTCTCCGGGCGCGTCGTGCTCAACATCTTCCCGAGCATCGACACGGGCGTCTGCGCCGCGAGCGTGCGGAAGTTCAACGAGCTCGCCGCGAGCCTTGACAACACGACCGTCGTCAACGTCTCCAAGGACCTCCCCTTCGCCCAGGCCCGCTTCTGCGGCGCCGAGGGCATCGAGGACGTCAAGGTCGGCTCCGCCTTCCGCTCGTCCTTCGGCGAGGACTACGGCGTGACGATGACCGACGGCCCGATGGCCGGCCTGCTCGCCCGCTCGGTCGTCGTCCTCGACGCCGACGGCACGGTCCTGCACACCGAGCTCGTCCCCGAGATCACCCAGGAGCCGAATTACGACGCCGCCGTCGCGGCGCTCGGCTGACCCCTCCCGCCGCTCGGCCGCCCGCAGACGACGAAGGGCCGCGACCTCCTGGTCGCGGCCCTTCGTCGTGCCGGCATCAGCGACGCGGCCCCTTGCGGTGCGGCTTCTTGTCGCGCCGCCCCCGGTCCTCGCTGAGCTGGATGAGCTGACCGGAGATGCGGGTCCGGCTCAGCCGGTCGGCCGTCCCGGGCGGTAGGGGCGAGGGGAGCTCGACGATCGAGTGGTCGGCACGGATGTCGATGTGCCCGAAGTCCTGGCGCCCCAGACCGCCCTCGTTGGCCAGGGCCCCGACGATCTGCCGCGGCTCGACCTTGTGGCGGCGCCCGACGGCGATCCGGTAGGTCCCCATCGGGCCCGACGCGCCGCGCTTGGCTCCCTTCGGCCGGTCCTGACGGGTCCCGCGCTCGGGCCGCTCACGCCGCGGCGGCCGGACCGGGTCGGGGCCCATGAGCATCGGCTCGTCGCCCTGGAGGACGATCGCGAGCGCGGCGGCGACATCCCCCTCGGGCACGTCGTGCTCCCGGACGTAGTGGGCGATGACATCCCGGAAGGTCGCGAGGTCGGGCGAGGCCAGCGCGGCGGTGATCTTGTCGTCGAAGCGCCCCAG
>DXAR01000152.1 GCA_019116945.1 Candidatus Janibacter merdipullorum
TAGCGAGCACCCCTCTCCGCGAAGGCCTCCAGCGTCGCCAGTGACCTGTTGATGGAGTGCCCGCCCTCCATCCCGATGAGGGCGGCGTGCCTCCCTTCCGCCCACGCCGCCCGGACCTGCGCGGCCGTGCGCGCCGGCACCATCTCCTCGTACCGGCGGCACAGCGCCTCGACGAAGTCGATCTGCTCGTGGGTGGCGGCGACGGCCTCCTCCCCCACCATCGAGCACGGGACCCACACCGACCAGAGCTGGGCGGCCAGCCCCCCTTCGCGCATCCGGGGCAGGTCCGTGTGCAGGTGCGGCTGGGACTCGGCGATGTCGCAGGCGTCGAGGTCGTAACCGGCGACATCGCGGTGCCGCCACGGCAGGTCGTTGTGGCCGTCGAGGACGCGGATGGGATCGCTGCTCGTCGTCATCCGCACAGTCAACCATCGGGGCCCGATGTCCTCTCACCACACGTGCGCCCCCGCCAGAGCGACTCCCTCCCATGTGGGGTACCCGCACATTGTCGCCCCACCTCACCTGCCGAGACGGTGTCCGGCACCAGACACCAGCGTCACCGTGGCCGCTGGTGCGGACCGAGGAGACAGACGAATGCGCACACTGCGTGTGGTAGCCGGATCGCCCCGTCCTCGCCGGGTCGCTCGTCGGAGCGACCATGGTCGGAGCTCGCCGATGAGCACGGCTTCGCCGTCGTCTACCCGCAGCAGACCTCCGGCAACAACGCCAACTCCTGCTTCACCTTCGTCGAGAGGGGGGACACGACCCGCGGGCAGGGAGAGGTCCAGTCGATCGCCTCGATGGTTCAGCACGCCCGCAGCACGCATGGCCTGGGGACGGACAACACCTTCATCACCGGACTCTCCGCGGGCGGTGGGATGACCTCGGCGATGCTCGCCACCTATCCCGGCCTCTTCGCCGGCGGGGTCGGTCGTCGCTGGCCTGCCGTATCACTGTGCGACGTCGATGGTCGATGCCTTCGGCTGCATGAGCTCACCGCCGGACAAGACGCCGCAGCAGTGGGGCGACCTCGCCCGCGCCGGGTACCCCGGATTCACGGGCGAACGGCCGAAGGTCGCCGTCTGGCACGGCACCTCCGACACGACCGTCGTCCCGGCCAATGCCACCGAGCTCGTCGACCAGTTCACCGACGTCGCCGGTGTGGACCAGACCCCGACCGGGACGACCGAGCTCCCCGGCGGGACGACCCGCACGAGCTACGGCGACGAGGACGTCGTCCACTACTCCGTCACGGGCATGGGCCACGGCACCCCGGTCGACCCGGGCAGCGGCGACGAGCAGTGTGGCCAGGCGGGCGCGTACTTCCTCGACACGATCTGCTCGGCAAAGCACGACGCCGCCTTCTTCGGGGTCAGCGGCCCGGTGGAGGAGCCCGGTGACCCGGGCGACCCCGGTGAGCCCGACCCGGAGCCGGGCTAATGCATCACCGCGAGCAACTACGCGCACACCGTCGGGGTGCATGCTGGAGCCATGCACCCCGGAGCACACAATGCCATCACCGACGTCCCGGGTATCCGGGTCGGGCACGCCACCCGTGACGAGCCCGGCTGGCTGACCGGGACGACGGTGGTCCTCCCTCCCGTCGGGGCGACGGGTGGCGTGGACGTGCGCGGGGGCGGGCCGGGCACCCGCGAGACCGACCTGCTCGACCCACGCAACCTCGTCGACGCCGTCGACGCGGTCGTGCTGTCCGGCGGCAGTGCCTACGGCCTGTCCGCCGCCGACGGGGTCGTCGCCGCACTGGCCGACGAGGGCCGCGGCTGGCCCGCCGGGCCGGGCGCCGGGGAGATCGTCCCGATCGTCCCCGCGGCGATCCTCTTCGACCTCGGGCGAGGTGGCACCTGGCGCCACCACCCCGGCCCCGAGGAGGGGCGGGCGGCGTACCTCGCCGCGAGCGACGGCCCGGTGGACGAAGGGGGGATCGGCGCCGGCACGGGGGCACGCGCCGGTGGCCTGCGCGGCGGCCTCGGCTCGGCCAGCCTCGTGCTCCCCTCGGGAGCCACTGTGGGAGCCCTCGTCGCAGTCAACGCCGTCGGCTCACCCCTGGCCCCGGACGGCCGTCTCTTCGCCCAGCACCTCCTGATCCCCGGCGAGGTCGAGCTCCCGACACCGGATCCCGTTGCGGTGCAGGGCCATCGGGAGCAGCAGGCGGCGGAGGCCGCGGCCCTGCAAGCGGGGACGGCCACGACCCTGGCCGTCGTCGCCACCGACGCCACGCTCGACAAGGCGGGCTGCGCGAAGCTCGCCGGGGTGGCCCACGACGGCTTCGCCCGGGCGCTCTCCCCCGTGCACACCGCCTTCGACGGCGACACCGTCTTCGCCCTGTCGACGAAGGCCGAGGCCGCGCCGACGCCCGTCGAGCTCGCGACCCTGCAGACGGCGGCGGCGGACTGCGTCGCCCGCGCGGTCGCCCGGGCCCTGCTCGCCGCCGAACCCGTGGACCGCACTGCTGACGGCGGGCTGCGGATGCCCGGCTACCGCAGCGACCTCAGTCGTTGAAGCTCCCCACCCCGTAGGAGGTCACGTCCGACGAGCCGTCGTCGTCCTTGCCCGTGCTGATGATGTGCGGCAGCTGCGCGCGGATGAGCCAGATGGACGCGAGGGTGATCGACGTGGAGATGAGCACCCCTCCGAAGGAGCGCATTATCACCGTCGTCAGCCCGCAGACCCCGGCGGTCACGGCGACGAAGAAGCCTGTGACGACGAGGAAGTGGGCGAGGCCGCTGCGCGACCACCGGGTCCTGACGGAGCGGTGACGCACGCCGAACCCGATGAGCAGGAGCAGCCAGCCCAGCGGCGGGAAGATGAAGGTGACGAGCATCCACATCCGGTCGATGCCGAAGGGCAGCAGCTCCACGGCGAGGGCCACGACGATGATGGAGGGCACCCACAGGGCAAGGCAGACCAGGCCCGCCACGATGAGGCGGTCACCGGGGAGGTCCTCCCCCGGTCGGGTCATGTCCGCCGGCAGCGCCTCGGCCGGTTGCCGCTCGGACACCTGCTCAGCGGAGGCGGGCGGCTCCGTGGGGACGGCCAACTCCGTCGCTGCCGGGGCATGGGTGAGCTCGCGCCAGGCACCGACGGCCATCGGCCCGAGCAGGCCGAGGGAGCAGATCACGAACCACACGAGGAGGGTGGGCACGTGGGTGTCGACCTCGGTGCTGCCCTCGACGAGCATCCGGGTCAGCATCATGAGGGCGAAGGCGAGGACCCCCATGAGCAGCAGCGACATGGCGAAGCCCCCGGTGGTGAAGAGCCACCACCCCGCGCTGCCGGGCTCCGGGCCGCGGCTTCGGTCGCCGCCGCGTCCGGCGGGTTGGTCAGCCAACGGTGTAGTTGGGCGCCTCGACCATGCCCTGGATGTCATGCGGGTGGCTCTCCTTGAGCGAGGCCGAGGTGATCCGCACGAACTTGCCCTTCGCCTGGAGCTCGGGGATGGTCCCGGCACCGACGTAGAACATCGACTGGCGCAGGCCGCCGACCATCTGGTGGGCCACCTGGGCGAGGGTCCCGCGGTAGGCGACCCGGCCCTCGATGCCCTCCGGCACGATCTGGTCGTCGCTCGTGACCTCGGCCTGGAAGTAGCGGTCCTTGGAGTAGGACTTCTTGCCCCGGGAGCTCATCGCGCCGAGGCTACCCATGCCGCGGTAGGCCTTGAACTGCTTGCCGTTGACGAAGATCAGCTCCCCGGGGCTCTCCTCGCACCCGGCGAGCATCGAGCCGACCATGACCGTCTCGGCGCCCGCGACCATCGCCTTGGCGATGTCACCGGACTGCTGGAGGCCACCGTCGGCGATGACCGGCACGCCGGCCGGACGGGCGGCCAGGGAGGCATCGTGGACCGCGGTGATCTGCGGGGCACCGACCCCGGTGACGATCCGGGTCGTGCAGATCGAGCCCGGCCCCACGCCGACCTTGATGCCGTCGACACCCGCGTCGACGAAGGCCTGCGCGCCCTCGCGGGTGGCGACATTGCCCCCGATGACCTGGACGTGGCGGGTCGCGGGGTCCGACTTGAGCTTGGCGATCATCTCCAGGAGGAGACGGACGTGGCCGTGGGCGGTGTCGGCGACGAGGACGTCGACCCCGGCCTCGATGAGGCGGGTCGCCCGCTCCCAGGCGTCCCCGAAGTAGCCGATGGCGGCACCGACGAGCAGCCGCCCCTGGGCGTCCTTGCTCGCGTGGGGGAACTGCTCGCTCTTGACGAAGTCCTTGACCGTGATGAGGCCCGAGAGCCGGCCCGCGTCGTCGATGATCGGCAGCCGCTCGCGCTTGTGCTGGCGGAGCAGAACGGTCGCGTCCTCGTGGGAGATGCCGACGGGGGCGGTGATGAGCGGCATCGGCGTCATGACCTCGTGCACCCGGGTCGTCGCCCACTCGGCGACGGGCGTGAAGCGCAGGTCGCGGTTGGTGATGATGCCGATGAGGACGGCGTCCTCGTCGACGACGGGCAGACCGGAGACGCGGTACTCACCGCAGATCGCGTCGAGCTCCTCGAGCGTGGCGCCGGGGCCGATGGTGATCGGGTTGGTGATCATGCCGGTCTGGGTCCGCTTGACGAGGTCGACCTGGTAGGCCTGGTCATCGATGGAGAGGTTGCGGTGGAGGACGCCGATGCCACCCTGCCGGGCCATGGCGATGGCCATCCGCGACTCGGTGACGGTGTCCATCGCCGCCGAGACGAGCGGCGTGCGGATGCTGATCTCCCGCGTCAGCCGGCTCGTCGTGTCGAGATCGCCGGGGGCGAGCTCGCTGTAGCCGGGCAGGAGGAGCACGTCGTCGAAGGTCAGTCCGACCTTGGCGAAGGGGTCGTGGTGCCCCGCTCCGGAGTCGTCACGGTTCATCGAGTCACCCAAATCCATCGCTCTATCGTATGGCACCCGATGACCGCCTCTCGACCTGACCATTTCCTGACCAAAGGCCCATGAATCCGGGGAGAACCCTGACTTCTTGCTCGCCCACCCGTGGCCGAACCGTCCTTAGGTTGGCTGGTGTGAATCGGGGTGACAGGTATCCCACCGCACCGCCCCAGCAAGGACATCTGAGGGGAAAGACCATGGCTGACCGTTCGAACCCGCTGGGCCCTGTCGCGGACCTGTGGGAGTGGCAGTACGAGGGCGCGTGCCGGGAGACCGGGAGCGAGTCCTTCTACCACCCCGACGGTGAGCGCGGCGCCGCCCGGCGGTTGCGGGACGCCGCGGCCAAGGAGATCTGCAGCACCTGCCCGGTCATCGACGCCTGCCGTGAGCACGCCCTCGCCATCCGGGAGCCCTTCGGCGTCTGGGGCGGCCTCACCGAGGACGAGCGCCAAGTCGTCCTCGCCGACCGCGACATCGCCGCCGCCGGCCTCGCCGGCTGAGGTCGGGTTCCCCCCTTCGCGATCTAGGCTGGGTCGGGTGACCTCTCCCGACCCCGTCCACATCCGCGACGACTCCATCCGTCTCGGCCAGCTGCTCAAGCTCGCCGGCCTCGTCGAGGACGGCGTCATGGCCCGCGAGGTCATCGCCGCCGGTGAGGTGAGCGTCGACGGCGAGCCCGAGACCCGGCGCGGGGCGCAGATCCGCGCCGGCAGCGTCGTCGCCTTCGCCGGTCAGCAGGTCGAGGTCGTCACGGGAGAGGGCGAGATCGACGTCCCCTGGTGACCCGTCTCAGGACGAGGCGAGCATCCAGTCGAGGGCCTGGTCGACGTGGATCGTCGTCGTGTCGTGCATCGGGACCGGGCTGTCGTCCTCCTCGAGGAGGATCCCGATCTCGGTGCCGGCGAGGACGACGGCATCCGCCCCGCGCTCGGCCATCCCCTGCATCACCTGCCGGAAGAACTTGCGGGAGGTGTCCTTGACGACCCCGTGGACGAGCTCCTCGTAGATCACCCTGTCGACCTCGGCGCGCTCCTCCTCGAGAGGCAGGAGGACCTCGATCCCGCGCTGCTCGAAGGGAGCGGTGTAGAAGTCGTGCGCCATCGTCGTCGCGGTCGCGACGAGGCCGATGGTCCGCTGCTGGGCCGCCTCGACGGTGAGCGCCGTCGCCTCGGCGATGTGGAAGAAGGGAATGTCGACGGCCGCGGCCACCTCGTCGGCAACGGCGTGCATCGTGTTGGCGGCGAGGAGGATCCCCTCGGCCCCACCCGCGGCCAGGCTCCGGGCACCCTCGGTGAGGATGGCGGCCATGGCCCCCCAGTCGCCAGCGTTCTCGGCGTCGTCGACGGGCTGGAAGTCGACGCTGTGGATGAGCACGCGAGCACTGTGCAGGCCACCGAGCCGGGCATCGACCCCTTCGTTGAGACGGCGGTAGTACTCCGCCGTCGCCGACCAACCCATGCCGCCGAGAACTCCGAGTAGACGCATGGGCACACCCTAGTCAGCGGTCCCGCATGGCGGGCTGGTGTGAGGCGCCCTGTGCCGCAGGCATACCCTGCTGACCGTGAAGGTCCTGCTGCTCGAAAACATCCA
>DXAR01000153.1 GCA_019116945.1 Candidatus Janibacter merdipullorum
CATGTCGAGCTCGCGGATCTCCCGAGCCAGCTCGAAGGCCGCGAGCGTCAGGTCGGAGGGGATGGCCGGCGCGAGGGTGAAGCACCACTTGTAGACATCCATCCCGGCGTGCAGGCAGCCGGGCTGCTCCAGGGCGACCTGGTCCTGCCGTGTCGGGCGAAGGGCGTTGCGCCCCAAGGCCTCTGAAGTGAAGAAGCGATAGGCGTCGAAGTGGCTGCACCGGATCCGGTGGCCCTCGACGACCGCGTCCGTCGCCTCCTGCCCCAGGCGAAGGGGGAGTTGCTCGTGCCGCTGCTCGCCGAGCTCGAGGCGGTAGACCATCGCCCACTCGTGCAGGCCGAAGCAGTCGTGGGTGCCGGGTCGCGACAAGGTCGCCGTGAGCAGGTCCCTGACGAAGGTGACCGTCCGCCCCCTTCGCTCCAGGACGTCGGCGACGTCCAGCCGGGCGACGCCGTCCTCAACGACGTAACCACGGCGCTCCGCGAAGGGGTCGGCGGCATCCTCGAGCAGGAGGCCCGGGCCGGGGTGCCACCGGCGCAGCTGGCCGGGGCGGTGGGCGTAGTACTCGAAGAGGAAGTCCTCGACCGGGTGCCGCTCGCCGCGACGCCGCCGCGCCAGGTGACCCGCGGTGAGGGCGTCGACCGCCTCTTCGTGCGCGCGGGCGCGGGCGGTCCACTCGCCGCGGCTCAGGGTCATCGAGGGCATCGCCTCCCAGCGTAGGCACCCCATTAGGGTGGATCCGTGCGCATCGCGAGATACACAGAAGGGGACGAGCCGGTCTACGGGCTCGTCGACGCCGGCGGTTCCAAGATCGCGGAGGTGACCGGCGACCCGCTCTACCAGCGGATCGAGCTCACCGGGAGGACGACGACCGTCGAGGAGGTGCGTCTCCTCGCGCCGGTCATCCCCCGGAGCAAGATCATCGGGATCGGTCGCAACTACGCCGACCACGCCGCCGAGATGGGCAACGAGGTGCCCGCGGAGCCGATGATGTTCCTCGTGCCCAACACCGCCGTCGTCGGCCCGGGGGACCCCGTCGTCATCCCCGAGGCACTCACCTCCGAGGTCCACTACGAGGGTGAGCTCGCGGTGATCATCGGCCGGATGTGCAAGGACATCGAGCCGGAGGAGACGAAGAAGGTCATCTTCGGCTACACCATCGCCAACGACGTCAGCGCCCGCGACCTCCAGCGCGGCGACGGGCAGTGGGCCCGGGCGAAGGGGATGGACACCTTCTGCCCGCTCGGCCCGTGGATCGAGACCGATCTGGACCCCCAGGACGTCGCCATCGTCACCCGCCGTGACGGCGAAGTGGTCCAGGACGGCCACAGCTCCGACATGGTGCACGGCGTCGCGGCGCTCATCAGCCACGCATCCAAGGCCTTCACCCTCCTGCCCGGCGACATCATCCTCACCGGGACGCCCGCCGGGGTCGGTCCGGTCACGGCCGGCCAGCGCGTCGAGGTCGACATCGACGCCATCGGGACGCTGTCCAACCCCTTCGTCGCGGCCGAGTGACCGGGTGACCTGAGTGGACATCGCCCGCTCTGTCCCGCTCTTCGTCCTCGCGGCCCTGCTCGAGATCGGTGGCGCCTGGCTCGTGTGGCAGGGGCTGCGCGAGCACCGGGGGTGGCTGTGGATCGGGGCTGGCGTCATCGCGCTCGGGCTCTACGGCGTCGTCGCCACCCTCCAGCCGGACGCGAACTTCGGTCGCATCCTCGCCGCCTACGGCGGCGTCTTCGTCGCCGGCTCCCTCCTCTGGGGGATGGTCGTTGACGGCTTCCGCCCGGACCGCTTCGACGTGGCCGGTGCCCTGCTCTGCCTCGTCGGCGTCGCCGTCATCATGTACGCCCCACGGCCTGCCTGACGAAGGGGAGTTCTCCCCATTCCCCTCCGCGGCCGGTGTGGCTACGGTCACGTCAGGACCCACCCCCGGGGGAGATCATGACTCTGACCCACGGCGCCGATGCCGTTCGCCTGCGCCAGATCGCCGCGCAGCTCAGCCAGCAGGGCCGCGCCACGGCCCGGGCCGCCAGCGAGGGGACGAGCCAGCTCGGCGTCCTCCGGACCGCGTGGCAGGGACCCGATCTCGAGGCCTTCGACAAGGAGTGGCTCCTCGCCCACGGGTCCATCGAGTCCGCCGCCGAGTGCCTCCTCGGGATGGGCGAGCGGATGACCGAGGAGGCGGACGAGCAGGACCGCGCGAGCGAGGGCATCGGGGCGGAGCTCCCCGGTCCGGGTGGACCGTCGACGCCGCGCCCACCGCACTGGCCGACGCCTCCCACCGAACCGCCCACGGGCTCGACCTTCGACGAGGACGTCCGTGGCACCGAGGGCAAGCCGGTCGACAAGGACCTCTGGGCCCTGGCCCACCACAGCTACGGCCCGGACAACGACCTCTACGACGACCCGCTGATGTACGACGAGCAGCCGGAGCTGCCGGAGGGCTACTCGGAGGTCGACCCCGCCGAGCTCGGCATCGACCCGGAGCTGCTCACCGAGGACCACGGCATGCAGGCCGAGATCTACCGGACCCCGGACGGTGGCTACGTCGTCGCCTACCGGGGGAGCGACGAGGGGGCCGACTGGGTGACGAACGGTCGGCAGGGGGTCGGGCTGCCCGATCCCCAGTACGAGCAGGCGATGCAGCTCGCCGCGGCGGTGCACGAGGCGAGCGGGGGTGACGTCACCTTCACCGGGCACAGCCTGGGTGGAGGGCTCGCGGCCGCTGCGGCGATGGCCACCGGCCAGCCCGCCGTGACCTTCGACGCCGCGGGGGTGCACGAGACGACGGCAGCGAGGGCGGCGGAGATCCGCGGTGACGGCTCGACCATGGCGTCGGTGATGGCGGAGACGGGCG
>DXAR01000154.1 GCA_019116945.1 Candidatus Janibacter merdipullorum
CACGACGACGAGCCCCGTGCTCATCCACCACCCCGACGACGAGCGGTGGTTCCGCGATGCCCGGGTCCTCCCTTCGCTCGCCCGCGTCACCGGTGACCCCGCCGAGCCCCAGCCCGGCACCGTCCGGCTCGTGCCCTCGCCGGACCTCCCCGCCGGGATGGCCCTCCTCGACGCGCCGGACATCGACTCCGTCGTCGCGGCCAACCGTGCGCTGGCCGCGCAGCTGCTCTCCGCCGCCGATCTCTGGCTCTTCGTCACCACGGCCGCGCGCTACGCCGACGCCATCCCGTGGGACCTGCTGAGGCAGGCGTCCGACCGGGGGACGGCCGTCGCGATCGTCCTCGACCGGGTGGACCGGCCGGCGATGGCGGAGGTGCGCTCCCATCTCCTCGACATGCTGCGCGAGCAGGGGCTGGAGACGGCTCCGGTCTTCACCGTGCCCGAGACCGATCTCGACGAGGCCGGGTTCGTCCCCGAGGCCGACATCGGCCGCCTGCGCAGCTGGCTCACCGCCCTCGCCGGCGACCAGACGGCCCGGAGCATCATCGTGCGGCAGACCCTCGACGGTGCCCTCGGCTCCCTCGAGGGCCGCGCGGCCTCCCTCGTGACGGCCGTCCGCGCCCAGCGGGAGGCGATGGGCAGCCTTTCCCAGGCCGCCTACGACGCCTATGACCTGGCCGAGGAGGGGGTCACCGCCGGCATGAAGGACGGCCAGCTCCTCCGGGGCGAGGTGCTCGCCCGCTGGCAGGAGTTCGTCGGGACCGGCGAGTTCTTCCGCAAGGTGGAGAAGGGGGTCTCCCGGATCCGCGACCGCGTCACCTCCGCGGTGGGGAGCCGGCCACCGACCGCGGACCTCGACGAGGCCCTCCACACCGGCGTGTCGGCCCTCCTCCTGGCCGAGGCGGACACGGCGGCCGAGACCGTCGCCCGGGTCTGGCGCGCCACGGAGTCCGGCACGCTCGTCCTCGAGGACCACCCCGAGCTCGCCCGGTCCTCCCGCGGCCTCGAGGAGGAGGTCGAGCGTCTCGTCCGCGACTGGCAGGACGATGTCCTCGACATCGTCCGGTCCGAAGGGGGCAACCGCCGGACCAATGCGCGCATCGCGGCCTACGGCGTCAACGGCATCGGCCTCTTCCTCATGCTCGTCTCCTTCGCGCACACCGGAGGGGTCCTCGTCGCCCCCGAGGTGGCCATCGCCGGTGGCACGACGGCCCTGGCGCAGAAGGTGCTCGAGGCGATCTTCGGCGACCAGGCCGTCCGCGAGATGGCGAAGAAGGCGCGACTCCTCCTCCTGGAGAGGGTGGCCCGGCTCTACACGGCGGAACGCGAGCGGTACAGCGCGGTGACGGGGGGACTCACGGTGAGCGAGGCGCAGATCCGTCGCCTGCAGCAGGCGGCCGACGCGGTGGGGCAGGCCCGCTGATGGGCGCGCGCAACCCCCTTCGCCGCCGTGAGCGGTCCGAGGCGCTCCCCGCCGAGGAGGTCGTCGCGCGCACCGAGGCGCTCGGCGATGCCCTCGAGCACGGCTCCGGGCGTCTGGACCCGCGCGCGGCCGACCGGGCCCGCCAGGTCGTCGACAAGGTGTCGGAGCGGACCGGCCTCGTCGGTGGGCACACGGTCGTCGCGCTCGCCGGGGCGACGGGGTCGGGCAAGTCCTCCCTCTTCAACTGCCTCGTCGGGGCCGACATCGCGCAGGTGGGGATGAGGCGACCGACGACCTCCACGCCGACGGCCGCGGTGTGGGGCGAGGAGGCCGCCGGCGAGCTCCTCGACTGGCTCTCCGTCGGCGCCCGGCACCAGGTCGCTTCGGAGGGAGACGCGGAGAGCGGGCTCGAGGGGCTCGTCCTCATCGACCTCCCCGATGTCGACTCGCGGGAGAGCGCCCACCGCGACGAGGCCGAGCGCGTCCTCGAGCTCGTCGACGTCTTCGTCTGGGTCACCGATCCGCAGAAGTATGCCGACGTCGTCCTCCACGACGAGTACGTCGCCGTGCTGCGGGAGTACGGCGCCGTGACCCTCGTCGTCCTCAACCAGGTGGACCGGCTACCCGCAGGGGGGCAGGAGCAGGTCGAGGCCGACCTCACCCGACTCCTCGACCGGGACGGGCTCGAGCACCACTCGGTCATCGGGACCTCCACCGTCTCGGGCTCGGGGATCGACGAGCTGCGCGACCTCCTCCAGCGGGCCGTGGAGCACTCCGACGCCTCCCGGCACCGGCTGGCCGCGGACCTGCGCACCGCGGCCGAGTCCCTCGACGCGTCGGTGGGCGACGGAGAGGCCCGGGTGGGCGACCGGGCCCGCCTCGAGCTCGTCGACGCGCTCGCGCGCAGCGCCGGGGTGCCCATGGTCGTCGAGGCCGTGGCCCGGGACTACCGCCTCGAGTCCTGGGCGCGGACCGGGTGGCCCTTCACTCGCTGGGTGCGGGCCTTCCGCCCGGCCCCGCTCAAGCGCCTCCGCCTCGACCCGGGCGCCGACGGTGCGCCGGACATCACCGACCAGGACGTGCGGGCCGTGCTCGGTCGGTCCTCCATCCCGCCGCCCGCGCCCGCCGCGAGGGCCGCCGTCGACCTCGCCGCCCGGCGGCTCGGCACGAGCGCGGGCGAGCATCTGCCGACCCGGTGGGCCGACGCCGTCGCCGATGCCGCACGCCCGGGGGAGGAGGACCTCGCCGACGCCCTCGACCAGGCGGTGCTGCGCACACCCCTGCGGGGCCGCAAGCCGCTGTGGTGGGCGCTCTTCGGTGCCCTGCAGATCGTCTGTGCCCTCGCCGCGGTCATCGGCCTCGTCTGGCTCGTCGTCGTGGGTCTCGCCTCGTGGCTCCAGCTCCCCGCGGTGCCCACCGTCGACGTCGGGCCCTTCGCCACCCCCTTCCTGCTCCTCGCCGGTGGGTTGCTCGCCGGCCTGCTGCTCGCCGCCCTCGCCCGCTGGCTGGCCGGACAGGGGGCTCGTCGTCGTGCCGCGACGGTGGACAAGCGTCTGCGCCGGTCGATCGGCGAGGTCGCCGACGAGCGGGTCGTCGAGCCCGTGGAGCAGGTGCTGGCCGAGCACACCCGCACCCGGGAGAGCCTCCGGCGCGCCCGGGGCTGAGCGTCGCCCACGGTCCATCCGTCCACACCCTCCGGCCATCGCCTCGCCCGTCCACAGGCCGCGGCGCCTCGGCGTCCCCGACCGCCATCGCCACGAGGGTGGGGTGACGAGCCCACCACCAGCGGTGGGCGGGAGAGCTGGAGGACACCATGAACGAGACCGAGCTGACCATCGCGGGCAGGGTGGTCGCCGACCCGGAGCACCGCACGACCCGCTCGGGGATGCAGTTCACGACCTTCCGGGTGGCCACGACCGTGCGCCGACGGACCAAGGAGGGGGTCTTCGTCGACGTCTCGACGAGCTTCTACAACGTCGCTGCCTTCCGGGCCCTCGGGATGAACGCCCACGCCTCCCTGCGCAAGGGGGACCCGGTGGTCGTCCAGGGCCGGATCACGATCAACAGCTGGCAGCGCAGCGACGAGTCGTGGGGCAGCTCGGCCGAGGTCGAGGCGATGAACATCGGCCACGACCTCACCTTCGGCACGACCGTCTACACCAAGGCCGGGCGCAGCACCGTCGAGGACGGGGCGGAGGAGGCGGCGCAGCGGTCGTACACGGAGATGGCCGACCGGATCGCCGAGGGCGACGGCCCCTCGTGGGGTCTGCCGCCGTCCTCGCCGGGGGAGCCCGGTGCATCGGCCGACGACGACGGGTCGACCGAGGAGGAGAGCGGGGAGGTGCCCGTGCCGGCGTGAGGGGCACGGGACGATTCGGGTGTGGGGGCGGGAGTGGATAGCCTGCCCCCATGGCCGACTACATCTACACCATGGTGCGTGCGCGCAAGGCGCACAACGAGAAGGTCATCCTCGATGACGTCTCGATGTCCTTCTACCCCGGAGCCAAGATCGGGATGGTCGGCCCCAACGGGGCCGGGAAGTCGACGATCCTCAAGATCATGGCCGGGCTCGACCAGCCGAGCAACGGCGAGGCCTCGCTCAAGGCGGGCGCCACCGTCGGCATCCTCCAGCAGGAGCCCCCGCTCAACGAGGACAAGACCGTCCTGGGTAATGTCGAGGAGGGCGCGGGCGAGATCAAGGCCAAGCTCGACCGGTACAACGAGATCTCCGAGCTCATGACCGACCCGGACGCGGACTTCGACGCGCTCATGGAGGAGATGGGCAAGCTCCAGGAGGACATCGACCACGCGGACGCCTGGGACCTGGACTCCCAGCTCGAGCAGGCGATGGACGCGCTGCGCTGCCCGCCGCCGGACAGCCCGGTCACCCACCTCTCCGGTGGTGAGCGCCGCCGCGTCGCGCTGTGCAAGCTCCTCTTGCAGAAGCCGGACCTCCTGCTCCTCGACGAGCCCACCAACCACCTCGACGCCGAGTCGGTGCTCTGGCTCGAGCAGCACCTCGCGAACTACCCCGGTGCCGTCCTCGCCGTCACCCACGACCGCTACTTCATGGACAACGTCGCCGAGTGGATCGCCGAGGTCGACCGCGGTCGCCTCTACCCCTACGAGGGCAACTACTCCACCTACCTGGAGAAGAAGCAGGAGCGCCTCGAGATCCAGGGCAAGAAGGACCAGAAGCTCGCCAAGCGGCTCAAGTCCGAGCTCGAGTGGGTCCGCTCCAACGCCAAGGCCCGCCAGACGAAGTCGAAGTCCCGCCTCGCCCGCTACGAGGAGATGGCCGCCGAGGCCGAGCGCACGAAGAAGCTCGACTTCGAGGAGATCCAGATCCCGCCGGGCCCGCGCCTGGGGAGCAAGGTCATCGAGGTCACGGACCTCAAGAAGGGCTTCGATGACCGGGTGCTCATCGACGGTCTCTCCTTCACCCTGCCGCGCAACGGCATCGTCGGTGTCATCGGGCCCAACGGCGTCGGCAAGACGACGCTCTTCAAGACGATCGTCGGCCTCGAGGAGCCCGACGCGGGCACCGTCGACATCGGTGACACCGTCCAGATCTCCTACGTCGACCAGGGCCGCGGCGGCATCGACCCCGAGAAGAACGTCTGGGAGGTCGTCTCCGAGGGGCTCGACCACATCCAGGTCGGTCAGGTCGAGATCCCCTCGCGCGCCTATGTCAGCCAGTTCGGCTTCAAGGGCCCGGACCAGCAGAAGAAGTCGGGTGTGCTCTCCGGTGGTGAGCGCAACCGCCTCAACCTCGCCCTCACCCTCAAGCAGGGCGGCAACCTGCTCCTCCTCGACGAGCCGACCAATGACCTCGACGTCGAGACCCTCGGCTCCCTGGAGAACGCGCTCCTCGACTTCCCCGGGTGCGCCGTGGTCATCTCCCACGACCGGTGGTTCCTCGACCGCGTCGCGACGCACATCCTCGCCTACGAAGGCACCGAGGAGAACCCCGCGAACTGGTACTGGTTCGAGGGCAACTTCGAGGCCTACGAGGCCAACAAGATCGAGCGTCTCGGTGAGGAGGCGGCCCGTCCGCACCGCGTGACCCACCGCCGCCTCACCCGCGACTGATCACCGGCTCCGGTCGAAGGGGGACACCGGCGCCCGCCGAAGTCCTTCGTCTCCCGCCGCGTGCGCTTGTTGTTCCCGACTTCGGCTTAATGTGCGCCGGCATCCCCCTTCGACCTGCGCCTTCCTCGCCGGTCACCGGGAGGGGGCGGTCTGTCCCTGCCTCAGCCCAGCTCGGCTTCGATGAGGTCCGCGGCGCGGAGGGTGCCCCCT
The DNA here is from genome assembly GCA_019116945.1 of Candidatus Janibacter merdipullorum. Classification (GTDB taxonomy): domain Bacteria; phylum Actinomycetota; class Actinomycetes; order Actinomycetales; family Dermatophilaceae; genus Janibacter; species Janibacter merdipullorum. Next base: position 5,726 of record DXAR01000154.1, read on the forward strand.
TCGTCACGCGCCTGGCGGGCGAGGTCGGCCAGCCGGTCGGCGACGGCCGGGTCGCCGAGCAGCTCGTCCCCGGCAGCGGCGAGGGCCGGTGCCGTCGCCTCGGCCGTGTCCAGCCTCCGGGCGACGCCGAGACCGACGAGGCTGTCGGCGTTGGCGAACTGGTCGACGTCCTGGGGAACGGCGATCATCGGGGTGGCCGTGAGCAGGCCCTCCCCGGACCCACCCATCCCGGCGTGGGTGACGAAGAGATCGGACTCGCGCAGGATGGCCAGCTGGGGCACCCACCGATGCACCTCGACCCCGGCGGGGACCTCCCCGAGGACGTCGAGGTCGATGCGCCGACCGACCTGCAGCACGAGGTGCCAGCCCTCGCGACCGCCGAAGGCCGCGAGGCACTCCCGGTAGAACTCCGGCTGGTCGGTGTAGCTCGACCCGAGCGAGACGAGGACGACGACCTCGGCCCCCTCCGGCCGCTGCCACGAGCCCTGGTCGGCGCGGGCGCCGTGGCACGGTCCGACGAAGGTGATCCGGGAGGTGTCGACGCGATCGGCGTTGGGCTGCATGGCCGTCGGGACGAGGGCGAGGGCCCTTGGCGGGACGCCGGCGAAGACCTCCGGGTCCGTCGTCGTCGCCCCCTCGCGCACCAACCAGGCACCGAAGTCGGACCAGTAGGCCTCCGCCCCCGGCAGGGCCGCGACCTGTGCGCCGACCTCCTCGGCGTACCCCTCCCACGCGACGTAGGTCGGGGACAGCTGGATGAAGGGACGGTCGTGGACCTCGGCGAGCACGCGCCCGCCGAAACCACCGATGTCGCCGAGGTAGAGGTCGGCCGGCTCGGCGTCGAGGCCTTCCCGCACCTGCTCCAGTCCCTGCACCGCATCCTCGAGGAAGAGCCGCATGGCACCGATCGGGTCCTCGGGCCAGGCGCCCTTCGGCAGGCTGGAGCGGCAGGGGACGAGCTCGGCGCCGGTCTCCTCGACCAGCTCCCGCTGCTCGGGGTCGTTGACGACGCGCACCCGGTGCCCGCGGGCCACGAGCTCCCGCAGGATCTCGAGGCTGGGCAGGGTGTGGCTCACCGCGTTGACGCCGAACATCACGATGTGGGACATGGCCCGATGGTCGCCCGCGAAGGGGGCTCGTGGCCACCGAATTGTCGCGGGCGCGATCAGCGGTGCCGGGAGTTCAACCGCGCCGCCTGACGGGTGAGGTGGTCCTTCTCGGCGAGGGTAGTCGCCACCTCGGCCGCGGCGGAGTAGAGGCGTGCCGCGGTCTCGTCCTCGCCCGCGCGTGCGTGGAGGTGGGCGGCCGCGGCGGTGCGGCGGGGGACGTCGTCGCCCACCTCGGCGAGGGCCACCAGACCGGCGTGCGGCCCGTCGGCCTCGCCCACGGCCACGGCCCGGTTGAGCCGGACCACCGGGGTGTCGGTGAGGACCAGCAGCTCGTCGTACCACTCGACGATCTGCACCCAGTCCGTCTGCTCCGCGGAGGGGGCGTCGGCGTGCAGCGCGGCGATGGCCGCCTGCGCCTGGTACTCCCCGAGACGGTCTCGGGCGAGGGCGCGCTGGAGGATCGCCACCCCCTCGGCGATGCTCCCCGTGTCCCAGCGGTCCCGGTCCTGCTCGGCCAAGGGCACGAGGCTGCCGTCGGCCGCGGTCCGGGCGGGGCGTCGGGCGTGGTGGAGGAGCATGAGGGCGAGCAGACCGGACACCTCGGGGTGGTCGAGGGATGCCGCGAGCCGGCGGGTCAGCCGGATCGACTCGGCTACGAGGTCGACGTCCCCGGAGTGCCCCTCGTTGAAGACGAGGTAGAGCACGCGCAGCACCGTGCCGACGTCGCCGGGCTCGTCGAGCCGCACGCCGGACAGGGTGCGCTTCGCGCGACTGATCCGCTGGGCCATCGTCGCCTCCGGGACGAGGTAGGCCTCCGCGATCTGCCGCGTGGAGAGGCCGCCCACCGCACGCAGGGTGAGGGCCACGGCGGAGGACGGGGTGAGGGAGGGGTGGGCGCAGAGGAAGTAGAGGTCCAGCGTGTCGTCGTCGTCGACCGGAGCGCCGGGCGCGGGTTCCACGTCGACGAGCTCCTCCCGTCGACGACGGGAGTTCTCCGCCCGGGTGGCATCGAGGAATCGCCGCCAGGCGACGGTGACGAGCCACCCCTTCGCATCCCTCGGCGGCGCCGTCGGCCAGGTCCGCCACGCCTCCACCAGCGCGTCCTGGACGGCATCCTCTGCCGCCGCGAAGTCGGCTCCGCGGCGGCAGAGGATGCCGATCACCTGTGGTGTCAGGCGACGCACCAGGGACTCGTCCACGGGGTGGTCAGTCCTCGGTGAGCGAGGGGGCGCCGTACACCGGCCGGACCTCGAGCCACTCCTGCACCGGCCGGCCGCCCCTGCCGGGGGCCGCCGAGAGCTCGCCGGCCAGCTCGAGCGCGCGCTCGCGGCCGTCGACGTCGATGATCATGAAGCCGGCGATGAGGTCCTTCGTCTCGGCGAAGGGGCCATCGGTCACCGGAGGGCGGCCCGCGCCGTCGTGGCGGACCCACAGACCCTCCTGGGCCAGGGCGTGGCTGCCGACGAGCTCGCCGCTCTCCTCCAGCCGGGCCGCGAAGTCGTCCATGAACGCCATGTGGGCCGAGATCTCCTCCGGCGTCCACTCCTCCATCGGGGCATCGTTCACTGCCTCGGGGGCGCCGCGGTAGTGCTTGAGCAGCAGGTACTTGGCCATGATCTTCTCCTTCGAGAGGTGCGACCCATTGTGGTCGCGTGTACACCGGGGACGCAGCCGCTGCACGGTTCTCGACATCGTCGGCGCTGTCGGTTCGTCCCGATATCGTGCGGACGTGGCGAGGCTCGTGGATGAGGTCGCCGGCCGTCGGAGCATCGTGGACGAGGTGCTCACCGGCAGCCTCCACGAAGGGGAGCGGCTCGCCGACGTCGAGCTCGTCGGCTGCACCGTCCGGGACACGAGCTGGGCGTGGCCGTCCTCGCCGGGGTGCGTCTCGAGGGCTGCACCCTCGAGCGGCTCGACCTCTCCCGTGTGCGGCTCCCGGGCTCGGTCCTCGATGGCTGCACCGTCACCGGGTGCAAGGCGCTGGCCACCTCGTGGGCGATGCTCCGCGAGCCGATGCTCTCGCCGGATCCCTGCACCTGGGTGGACAGCCAGCTCGCGATGGGCGCCTTCTCCGGGCTCGACCTCACGGAGGCCCGCTTCGACCGGTGCGTCCTCACCGACGCCGACTTCGACGAGGCGACCCTCCGGCGGGCCGTCGTCGACGACTGCTCTCTCGCCGCGGGGCGCGCTTCGTCCGGGCGGACCTCCGCGACGCCGACCTCCGGGGGGCCCGTGACTACGTCATCGATCCGCGCGAGACGCGGGTCGAGGGGCTGCGCGTGGACGTGACGGGTGCGCTGGGGCTCCTCGCCCCCTTCGGCGTCGCCGTCGCGTGACCCGTCAGCGGCGGGCGGCCACCTGGCGCTTCGTCCAGACCCGGTCGGCGGCATCGATGCTGGCGCGCGAGTCGAGGTCGACACCGGCCCGCTGTGCGGCGGCCTTCATCTCGGGGGAGTCGAGGTCGGGCAACCGGACGGTCTTGGGCGTGATGGTGCGGTCCTCGGTCGCGTAGCCCCGCTGACGCTCCGCCTGCTCCGCGGCCGACGCCTCGGCACGGTCCGTCGTCGCCGGGGTGACGTCGGCCCGGGCGCCGGTGAGCGGCGAGGAGACGACCGGGGTGTAGCCGTCGCGGTGCCCGGCCCGGTTGGGGTGGTAGCTCTCGCCCACCGGGTTGGCGAGGCCGTTGATCCACTCCGTGTCGTCGCAGACGGCGTGCCCGGTGAAGGCGGAGGTCGGGTCCGCGAAGGAGAAGCCGGCCCTGCTCGCTGCCGACTCGAGCGTGGAGTTGAGCAGGTCGGCGGTCGCGTTGAGTCGGGTCTGCTCCTCGGGGGAGAACCACGTGAGGGCATTGCAGTCCTCGCCCATGAAGATCCGCGGGTAGCCCACGACGACGACCGTGGCATTCGGTGCCTTGGCACGGATCTCGGCGTAGAGGCTGTCCAGGCGGCCGGGGAGCGTCGAGGCGATCGTCGTCTCGGCACCGTCGATGGCGGTGTCGCAGCTGCTCGCCCAGGCGGGCTTGGCGCACTCGGTGAGCACGTCGGCGAAGCCGGCGTCATTGCCACCGACCGAGATGCTCACCCGGTCGGTGTCGTCGCCCAGCGCGGAGAGCTGGCTGTTCGTGACATCGGCGGTCGTCGCTCCCGAGCACGCCCGGAGGTTGAGGTCGGAGCCGTCGGCGGCGGCGATGAGGGAGGGGTAGGCGAGGGCCGAGCGCTGGCAGGTGCTGCCGTCGTCCAGGTAGTCCTTGGTCCCCGTGCCGGAGGAGTAGGAGTCGCCGAGGGCGACATAGCTGTCACCGGGGGCGGACGCCGACCCGATGGCGGGGGTGAGCGTGAGGCCGGTCAGGGCGGTGAGCGTGGCGAGGGTCCGGACGGGGCGCATGAGCCTCTCCTGGGATCGGTGTGGCCGTCCCCCCGAAGGCTAGGGCGGCCCCGCTCGCCGCGTCAGCGGCCGTGACGAAGTCCGGGAGGACTCCTGACCGCTTCCCTACGGTTCGGCCTCCCTGCGGTCAGCCGTAGATCTCCGCCAGCGCCGAGTCGATGTCCGGGTGGGTGAAGGTGAAGCCGGCCTCCTCGAGCACCGCCGACGTGCAGTGGCGGCCGGTGAGGGCCAGGGCCGGGTCGCTGCGCAGGCCGATGGCGCCGACCTGCAGGAGCTGACTCGGGGTCGGGGGCGCGGCGGGACGGTGCAGGTGTCGGCGCAGCGCCGCCATGAGGTCGGCATTGCGAAGGGGGCGTGGCGCCGCCGCGACGAGGGGACCGTCGGGGATGCGGACCCGGGGGTCGAGACCGAGGGCGGCGACGGCCACCCGCTGCCAGTCCTCGTGGTGGATCCAGCTGAACCACTGCCGGCCGGAGCCGACGCGACCGCCGAGGCCCGCGCGGGTGAGCCGGGCGAGGATCTGCAGTGCCGGGGCGTGCCGGTCGAGGACGATCGAGGTCCGCAGGAGGACGAGGTGGTCTGCGTGGGCCCTCCGGGTGGCCTCCTCCCAGGGCCGGGCGACGCCGGTCATCTGCGGCAGGCCGGGGGCCGGGAGCGGGCTCGTCTCGGTGATCCGCTGCTCACCCGCGTCCGACCAGATGGCCGTCGTCGAGGCCTGGAGCCAGGCGACGAGGGGGCGGTCGAGGGACCGGCTGGCCTCGACGAGGGCGCGGGTGGAGTCGACACGGGAGCGGCGCAGCTCGGCGATGTTGGCGGCGCTGGGACGCACGTCGACGAGCTTGCCGGCGAGGTTGACCAGGGCGACGCCGGCCTCGTGCTCGGAGCGGAGGACATCGGTCCAGTCGCCGACGGTCCTGCCATCCCAGACGACGTGGTCGAAGGGCAGCTCGTCGTCCCGCTGGCGGGTGATGATGCGGACATCGTGTCCACGACCGAAGAGGCGGGCGCCGAGCAGTCTTCCGAGAGAACCAGATCCGCCAGCGATGACGATGCGGGGGAGCGCGGGGTCGGGGCGGGCACCGGCGAGGCGGGCGAGCCGGACGGCGGCGTCGACGAAGCCACGATCGAGGTCCTGGCCCACGCTCGTGGCGATGGCGGGCGTCAACGGGCCGGTGATCTCGAGGGTCTGGGTGAGGCTCGTGCCCGTGCCCTCGGGTGCCAGGGTCCACTCGACCCGCATGCCGCCACGGGGGTTGGGCTGGGTGATCTCGAGGCGCCGCCCGTCGTCGTGGCCGGTGACGCGAAGGGGAGGCGCGCTGCGCTCGTGCACGGCGCGGACCCAGCGCTTCGCGGGCAGGTAGGCGCCGGTCACTCCCTTCGTCAGGGGGCCGTCGAGTCGCACCGAAGCGATCGTCGGCTCCCACTGCGGCCACCGCGTCAGGTCGGAGAGGACCGACCACGCGGCCTCCGGGGTCACGGGGAGGTGGGTGGTGGTGGAGCGGGTCCAGGTCATGTCAGTCCTGCTTCGCCCCGACGAGGCGCAGGGCGAGCTGCCCGTACGTCTCGGCGATGCTCTCCGGGGTGGTGCGCTTGACGCCCGGGTGGTACCAGCGGGCGACGTCGACGACGAGGGAGAGCGCCGCGAGGGCGGTCGCGCGGACGTCGTCGACGTGGAAGTCGCCGGAGGAGACGCCGTCGGTGATGATTCCCTCGACCACCCCGTCGATCTCGCGGCGGAGGGTGAGGACCTCGCGCTGGTGCTCAGGGGAGAGGTGGCGGAACTCGTACTGCACGATGCGCGCCACCTGGTGCTCCTCGGCGTGCCAGCGGGCGAAGGCCGAGATGACCTCCTGGAGGGCGGCCGAGGGGGAGGCGGCCTCCGCGGCCGCGGCAGCGAGGGCATCGCGGGCGCCCACGTGGCCGACCCGGCTCAACTGGAAGAGGAGGTCCTCCTTGCTCGCGAAGTGGACGTAGACGCCCGCGGGGGAGAGCCCGGCACGGGAGGCGATGTCCCGGGTTGTCGTCGCGTGGAATCCCTTGTCCGCGAAGGCATCGGCGGCCGCCTCGAAGAGGCGCACCACCGTCGGGTTGTCGTGCGCGGGGAGGGAGGGCGTGGGTGCGGTCACGGTTGACAGCATGCCCCCTCGACGCGAGACTAAGCAAGCGCTTAGTCAAGCAGTGACAGGTCGGCACGTCCCCGTGCCAGAGAGGTGAGTCCATGCCCCGCAACATCTACGAGGAGGACCACGAGTCCTTCCGGTCCTCGGTCCGCGAGTTCGTCGAGCGCGAGCTCGTCCCCCGGACGGAGTCGATGATCGCCGAGCACTCGATCCCGCGCGAGGTGTGGCTCGAGGCCGGCAAGCAGGGCTTCTTCGGCCTGACGATCCCCGAGGAGTTCGGCGGGGCCGGCATCGACGACTACCGCTTCAACGCGGTCCTCGCCGAGGAGCTGGCGAAGTTCAACTCCGCCACCTCCTCCTGCTTCGGCATCCACGCCGACATCACCGCTCCCTACATCGTCGCCATGGGCACCCAGGAGCAGAAGGAGCGCTGGCTCCCGCAGGTCGCCACCGGTGAGAAGATCCTCGCCATCGGCATGACCGAGCCCTCCGGTGGCTCGGACCTGGCCAACCTCAAGACGACGGCGGTCAAGGCCGACGACGGCTCCGGCGACTGGATCATCAACGGCTCCAAGACCTTCATCACCAACGGCTACCAGTGCGACCTCGCGGTCGTCGCCGTGCGCACGGACCCGACGAAGGGCGCCAAGGGCATCTCCCTCTTCGTCCTCGAGAAGGAGGACGAGGGCTTCACCAAGGGCAAGCCGCTGGACAAGGTCGGCCAGCCCGAGTCCGACACCTCCGAGCTCTTCTTCGACAACGTCCGCGTCTCCGAGGACCGTCTCCTCGGCCCCGAGGGCATGGGCTTCATCTCGATGATGCAGAAGCTCCCGCAGGAGCGTCTGGGCAATGCCATCGGCAACATCGCCGGGGCGCGGCAGATCCTCGAGGAGACGATCGAGTACACGAAGGAGCGCAAGGCCTTCGGCCAGCCGATCGGTGCCTTCCAGCACAACAAGTTCAAGATGGCCGAGCTCCTGACGATGGTCGAGGTCACCGAGGCCTACATCGACGACTGCGTCGTCGCGCACGCCGACGCCAAGCTCACCGCGGTCGACGCCGCCAAGGCGAAGTGGTGGGCCGCCGAGATCCAGAGCAAGGTGCTCGACGAGTGCGTCCAGCTCCACGGTGGCTACGGCTTCATGAACGAGTACCGGGTCGCCCGTGCCTGGAAGGACGCACGCGTCCACAAGATCTGGGCGGGGACCAACGAGATCATGAAGGAGCTCATCGGGCGGGACCTGGGTCTCTGACCGAGACCCGAGCCCTGACCAGCGCGGCCGGTCGCACCTTCGGGTGTGGCCGGCCGCGTTGCGCTTGCCCCCCTCTGAGAGACTGGACAGAACCCCCGACGAAGGGAGCCCGGGTGACCATCACGGCCCATATCATCACCGTCTCCGACGGCGTGGCCAATGGTGTGCGCGAGGACCGCTCCGGGCAGCTGGCCACCGAGCGTCTCACCGCTGCCGGCTACTCCACGACTGCGAGCGTCGTCCCCGACGGCGCTGATGAGGTGGAGCGGGTCCTCCGCGCCTCCCTCGCGACCGGCGCCCGACTCATCATCACCTCCGGTGGCACCGGTGTCACCCCTAGGGACCGGACGCCCGAGGGCACCGCACCGGTCCTCGACCGCGAGGTCCCCGGGCTCGCCGAGCTGATGCGGGCCGAGGGGGCGCGTCACACCCCCTTCGCCGCCCTCTCCCGTGGCCTCGCCGGTGTCGTCGACGCGAGCCCCGACGGCCCGGGTGCCCTCGTCGTCAACCTCCCCGGCAGCCCGAAGGGGGTCGCCGAGGGTCTGGACGTCCTCCTGCCCCTCGTCGAGCACATCCTCGACCAACTCACCGGAGGTGATCACGGATGACCAGGACGGCCTGGATCTCCACCGAGCCGGTGGACCTGCCCGCGATGCTCGCGAGCGTGGACGCACCTGCCCACGGGGCGGTCGCGAGCTTCGTCGGTCAGGTCCGCGACCACGATCCCGAGGCCGACGGCGAGGTCGTGGCACTGCGCTACACCTGCCACCCCGACGCCCAGCAGTTCATCGAGGCCGTGGTGACCCGCACCGTCGCCGAGCACGACCCCGAGGGCACGACCGATGTCGCCGCGACCCACCGCATCGGCGACCTCGATGTCGGCGACCTGGCGCTCGTCGTGGTCGTCGGCTCTGCCCACCGCGACCTCGCCTTCACCCTCTGCCGGGCGGTCGTCGAGGCGATCAAGCACGAGCTGCCGGTGTGGAAGCAGCAGTTCGAGGTCGACGGCAGCCACGCATGGTCGGGGATGAGCTGCTGATGGCACGCCCGCTCCTCGACCCGCACGGCCGCCTCCACCGGGACCTGCGCGTCTCCCTCACCGACAAGTGCAACCTGCGCTGCACCTACTGCATGCCTGCCGAGGGCCTGCCATGGCTACCCAAGGACGAGCTGCTGTCGACGCCCGAGCTGCTCACCCTCGTCGAGGCCGCCGTGACGGCCGGGATCAGCGAGGTGCGACTCACCGGTGGCGAGCCGCTCGTCCGTCCCGATGTCGTCGAGATCGTCGCCGCGATCGCCGCCATGGAGGGCCCGGAGGGCCGTCCCGAGGTGTCGATGACGACCAACGGGCTCGGGCTGACGAAGACGGCGCCGGCCCTGGCCGAGGCGGGCCTGGCCCGGGTCAACGTCAGCCTCGACACCCTGCACCCCGAGCGGTTCAAGACCATCACGCGGCGCGACCGCTTCGACGAGGTCGTCGCCGGGATGGCGGCCGCCCACGAGGCCGGTCTGCGGCCGGTCAAGGTCAACTCGGTCCTCCAGCGCGACATCAACGACGACGAGGCCGTCGACCTCGTGCGCTGGGCGGTGGAGCACGGTTACGAGCTGCGCTTCATCGAGCAGATGCCGCTCGACGCCCAGCACTCCTGGGAGCGCACGGAGATGATCACCGGTCAGGAGATCCTCTCGAGCCTGCGTGAGGAGTTCGAGCTCGAGGAGGTCCCCGGTCGGGGAGCGGCCCCGGCCGAGCGCTTCCTCGTCGACGGGGGACCGGCGACCGTCGGCGTCATCGCCTCGGTGACGATGCCCTTCTGCGGGTCCTGCGACCGGCTGCGGCTCACCGCGGACGGTCAGTTGCGCAACTGCCTCTTCGCCACCGGCGAGACCGACCTGCGGGCACCCCTGCGGGCCGGGGCCACCGAGGCGGAGATCCACGAGCTCGTCCACGAGTGCCTCTCGCTCAAGAAGCCCGGGCACGGCATCAACGAGCCGGGCTTCCTCCAGCCCCCGCGGCCGATGAGCGCCATCGGCGGCTGAGCTGGTCAGCCTCCGGTCGGTGGCGGCTCAGCCCCCGGCGAAGGGGGGCAGCACGTCGATCGTGTCCCCGGCCGCGACCGGGGTGGACTCCTCGTCGACATACCGACCGGCGTGGAGGACCGAGCACCGCTCGAGGACGTCGGCGAGGCGGTCGCCGTGGGCACGGCGCGCCGCGGCCAGCACCTCGCCGACGGTGGTCCCCTCGATCTGCTCCTCGTCCGTCCCGGCCGCCTCGGCAGCGGCGGCGAAGTACCTCACGGTGGGCATGGTCACTCCTCGTGGTCAGGGATGGTTGCTTCGATGGCGGTGCGCAGGGAGTCCATGTCGACGGGGCGTCCCTGCGCCTCGAGGTGCCCGACGGCGACCCCGAGGATGTAGGAGCTGACGGGCGCCATCGGTCGCTCGAAGCCGTGGGCGACGTGCTTGGTCAGCGCGAGCACCGTGCGCACGTCGACAGCCTCGGGCTCGATCCCGACTGCGGCACAGGCCTCCTCGATCCAGTCGTACCAGTGCGAGGGTGAGTCACTCACCGCGGACCACCTCGTCCCCTCCATCGGCAGCGAGCCGCTGGACCCACGTCGCGTGGTCGGTCCAGGTGTCGATGTCGGCCACGTCGTCGGCGCTGGCCGGCACCGTGACGAGTGTCGAGTCGGCGAAGAGGTTGCGCATCGGGGCCCCGTGGGGCGGACCGAGACGCTCGAGCGCAGCCCGCAGGGCCGTGGTGCGGTGGATGCCGAAGAGCCACTGCGGCCGACCGGCAGGGTCCTCGAGGCACCAGCCGTCGTGCTCGTCGGTGGGGACCTCCTCCGTCCGCTGGGCGTAGGACCATGCGGCGAGCAGCCGACCGAGGGCGGGAAGGGGGTCGGCCAGGTCGCAGGCGAGGAGCACGGTCCACGGAGCACCGGGACCCGCGGAGTCGAGCGCGTCGATCCCCGCGGCGAGGCCGGCGACGGGGCCACCTCGGGGCGGCTCCTCGAGGGTCCGGTGCACGCCGTCGGGTACGTCGACGTCACCGACGACGACGATCTCGCGGGCGTCGGCGACGGCGACGAGCGCCCCGTCGAGGAGCCGCCGGCCGCCGAGCTCGACGTCGGGCTTGCTCACCCCGCCGAGGCGCTCGGCGGCGCCTCCGGCGAGGACGATGGCGTCGAAGGGAGGGGCTGCGGTCGCGTCGCTCATGCGTCCTCCCTCGTCCAGGTGCCGCTGCGCCCTCCGGTCTTCTCGAGGAGGCGCACATCGGCGATGTGGGCGCTGCGGTCGCGCCCCTTGACCATGTCGATGACGGTGAGTGCGGTGACGGTGACGCTCGTCAGGGCCTCCATCTCGACACCCGTGCGGTCGGCGGTGCGCACGGTCGCCGTGATGTCGACCCCCGCATCGGTGATCGTCAGGTCGACGACCGCGCCGTGGACCCCGATGACGTGGGCCAGCGGCAGCAGCTCGGGGGTCTTCTTCGTCGCCTGGATGCCGGCGATCCGGGCGACGGCGAGCACATCCCCCTTCGGCACGGCGCCGTCCCGGAGGAGGGCGACGGTCTCGGGAGAGGTGACGACCCGGCCGGCCGCGGTCGCCGAGCGCACCGTCGGGGTCTTGTCGGTGACGTCGACCATGCGCGCGTGGCCGTGCCCGTCGAGGTGGGTCAGGGGGTGGGTCATCTACAGGCTCCTCACGTGGACGAGGTCGCCGGGTTCGACCGCCTCGGTCTCCTCGGGGACGACCGCGAGCGCATCCGCGCCGGCGAGCGCGGTGACCATGTGCGAGGCCGAGCCGCGACGGTGGCTGGGGGTGGCGACGAGGCGACCCTCGTCGTCGCTGGACAGCTGCACGGGGACGAACTGCCGGCGGCCGGAGGGGGACCGCCACCCGGACCCGGCGATCGCCCGGGTGGGGCCGGGTCTGCCGCCGCGTCCGAGCATGCGGTCGAGCAGCGGACGTCCGAAGACCTCGAAGGAGATCGCGGTGCTCATGGGGTTGCCCGGGAAGGCGAGGACGGGGACACCCCGCCACCGGGCCCAGCCCTGGGGCTTGCCGGGCTGCATCCGCACGTGACGGAAGGTGCCCTCGGCGGAGCGCTCGAGGACGATGCGTGAGACGTCGAAGTCGCCCACGCTCACCCCTCCCGTGAGGAGCACGAGATCAGCCCCGGCGGCGAGGGCGTCGAGTCCCTCGGCGAAGGCATCGCCGTCATCGGTGAGGACGACCGGGGGGAGCGCCTCGGCACCCATCTCGGTGAGGGTCGCGGCGAGGTGGCTGCCGTTGGACTCGAAGATCTGCCCGCGGTCGAGAGTCCCTCCGGGAGCGACGAGCTCGTCACCGGTGGCTGCGACGGCGACGACCGGACGGCGGCGGACGGTGACCTCGCCGGCCCCGGCGGCGGCCAGGGCGCCGAGGACCCGTCCGGTGACCGTCGTGCCGGCGGCGGCGACGACATCGCCCGCGCTGACGTCGTCCCCCGCCGCGCGCACGTGCCGACCCACCTCCGGCGCCGCGTGGATCGTCACGACCTCGGTGCCGGCGTCGGTGTCCTCGACGGGGACGACGGCGGCGGCCGCGCTGGGCATGGGTGCCCCTGTCATGATCCGCACGCACTCACCGGCGGCGAGCGGTGGGTCCTCGGACGACCCCGCGGGGACCGCCGCGACGACCCGGAGGCTCCCGGGGAGGGCGGTGAGGTCCTCGCCGCGCAGGGCGTAGCCGTCCATGGCGGAGTTGGCGAAGGCGGGGACGTCACCGGCGGCGCGGACCGGCTCAGCGAGGACGCGGCCGAGGGCCGCGGCGAGCGGGACCGTCTCGGAGCCGTCGAGGGGGCCGCCCCCGTCGAGGAGCTCGTCGACGAGCTCGGCGAGGTACTCCTCGACGGTGAGCAGCACGCGCTGGGTGGTCATGGGGTCTCCACGGGTTCGGGGGCTGGCCAGGCGAGCATGCCGCCGTCGAGGACGAGGAGCCGGCGCAGCCCGTGGGCCCGCAGGGCGGTGGCCGCGAGCTGGGCCCGTGGCCCAGCCCGGCACACGAGCACGATGTCCCGGTCCGTGGGCACACCGTCCCTCGTCGCCGGATCGGCGGTGAGCGCGGCGACGGGGATGTGCACCGCGCCGGGGACCATGCCCTCGGCGACCTCGTGGTCCTCCCGCACGTCGATGACGAAGGGGGCGTCCGGCCCCCCGAGGCGGGCGGCGAGGTCGTCGGAGGAGACCAGCGGGGTCCGGTCCGGCTCGTCCTCCTCGGCGGGAAGGGCGGTTGGGGGCGCGGTGCGCGGGGCGCGGGCCGCGAGCGGGATCTCCCGCTGGGTCGCCGCGAGGACGTCGATGAAGAGCAGCCGCCCGAGGAGGGGCGCGCCGACCCCGGTGACGAGCTTGATCGCCTCGGTCGCCATCATCGACCCCACCTGCCCGACGAGCGGACCGACGACACCGGCGTCCCCGCAGGCGGGGACGGTCCCGGGCGCGGGCGGCTCGGGGAAGAGGTCGCGCAACCCGGCCGCGGTGACCCCCTCCGGCGCCCCCGGCCAGAAGACCGTGAGGTGGGCCTCGGTGCGGTAGACCGCCGCCCACACGAGGGGGATCCCCAGCTCGTCGCAGGCATCGGCGACGGCGTAGCGGGTGTCGAAGTTGTCGCTGCCATCGAGGACGAGGTCGTGGTCGGCGAGGATGCGTCGCGCGTTGTCGGTGCCCAGGTGCTCGCTCACCCCGGTGACCTCGACGTCGGGGTTGAGCGCCCGCACCCGCTCGAGGGCGCTGTCGACCTTGGGGCGGCCGACGTCCGCGGCCGCGTGGATGACCTGGCGCTGGAGGTTGGTCTCGTCGACGAGGTCGTCGTCGATGACGGTGATCCGCCCGACGCCCGCCCCCGCGAGGTAGAGGAGCGAGGGCGACCCGAGTCCACCGGCGCCGACCACGGCCACGCGGGCCGCGAGCAGCCGGCGCTGCCCCCCTTCGCCGATCGTCGGCATGAGGAGGTGGCGCGAGTAGCGGCTCACCTGCTCCCCGGTGAGCGCCGGACCGGGGGCGACGAGCGGACGGAGGGCCATGTCTCGACCGTAGTTCACTCCGCGTGCACGCCGCCTGCCTGCCCGCTGGTCGAGCGCGTCAGCCCTCCTTGATCCGGATCATCCCCTCCTGAGTGATCGTCGCCGCGAGGGCGCCGTCGCGGGTGAAGACGCGGCCGATGCCCAGCCCGCGACCTCCTTGGGCCGAGGGGGACTCCTGGGCGTAGAGCAGCCACTGGGCGGGGTCGGCCGGGCGGTGGAACCACATGGAGTGGTCGAGGCTGGCGACGCGCAGGCTGGGGTCCACCCAGACCCGCCCGTGCCGCCGCAGGACGGACTCGAGCAGGGTGTAGTCCGACATGTAGGCGAGGACCGCGGCCCGGAGGAAGGGATCCTCCCCGACCTCGTTCACGGCCCGGATCCAGATGTGCTGCGCGGCGACGTGGTCCCCGGTGATCTGCATGGCGATGTCGCCCTCGACGTAGCGGTGCTCCACGGGGCGCGCGGCGAGGTGCTGCGCCCGCGGGTGGTCCATCCCGCCGAAGATCTCGGCGATGGAGGCGAGTTCCTCGGGGGCGGCGACCTCGGGCATGACGTCGTGGTGGTCCAGCCCACCTGCGGGGTCCTGGAAGGAGGCCGTCAGGGACAGGATGGGCCGACCGTGCTGGATCGCGTGCACCCGACGGGTGGAGAAGGAGCGGCCGTCGCGCATCCGCTCGACGGCGAAGCGGATGGGCAGGGTGTCGTCACCGGCGCGCATGAAGTAGGCGTGCAGCGAGTGGGGCAGCCGGTCGGGGTGCTCGTCGCGGACCGTCAGGCTCGCCGCCATGAGGGACTGGGAGAGGACCTGCCCGCCGTAGACGCGGTTGTGCGGCATCTTCTGGCTGCGGCCCTCGAAGATGTCGGCGCCGTCGGTGCCCATGACCTCGGTGTCCTCGCCGTCGATCCCGGAGATGTGGATCGTGGCGACGCCCAGCTCCCGCAGCTCGAGGATGGACAGGAGGTCCGCGAGCGAGGCGGACTGGCGGTCGGCGAGGGTGGGCTCTTCGCTCACGGAGGGCTCCTAGCGGGGTTCGAGGTCGTGCCGAGACTAGGCGATGGCGCTCAGCCGTCGATCCCCAGGGCGAAGGGGAGGACCTCCTCCACGCCGGCCTGCCGGAGCGCCCGTGCGGCGACGGTGAGCGTCCAGCGGGAGTGGACGACGTCGTCGACGAGGAGGACCGGTCCGTCGAGGCCGGGGAGGGCCGACGCCAGCTCGGGGCCGACGGCGAGGCGCTCCCACACCCCGGCGAGCCGGTAGGCGGAGTTGCCGCCCGGCTCGCCGACCGGGCCGCCGTCGACGAGGTCGAGGGATCCGAGGACCGGGAGGCGGCCGATCTGGCCGAGCTGCTCCGCGAGGGAGGTGACGAGGAGGGGCCGGGCCCGGGAGGGGACCGTGACGATGCCCGCGGGTCGGGTCTGCCAGCCCCACTCGGCGAGCACGCGCACGACGGCCCGGACGGTGGACTCGGGCACGGGCTGGTCGGCGGCGATGAGCTCGCGGACGCGCGGGCCCCACCCGAGGTCGGTGACCCGGGCCAGGGCGCGGCCGGGGGACATCGCCTCGCCCGGGGGGATCTTGCCCTTGACCGGGACCCCGAGCCGGTCCATCCCGGTCGGCCACGTGGCGCGCGGGTCGAGGTCGACACCCGCCCGGTCGAGGGTCGAGCGGGCGGACCCGAGGGCGTCGTCGCCGACCTCGGCGTCGATCCACGGCCCGGCGCAGCGGTCGCACCGACCGCAGTCCTGCGCGCTGGGGTCGTCGAGCGTGCGCTGGAGGAAGGCCATCCGGCACCCGTCCGTGGCGATGTAGTCGAGCATGTGCTGCTGCTCCGCCTCGCGGGCGGCGGCGACGCGCTCGTAGCGCTCGGCGTCGTAGACCCACGGCTGGCCGGTGCCGACCCAGCCCCCGCTGACCCGCTGCACGGCCCCGTCGACGTCGAGCACCTTGAGCAGCAGTTCGAGACGGGTGCGCCGGATGTCGACGATGGTCTCGAGGGCCGGCGTGGACAGGGGCCGTCCAGCCTCGGCCAGCGCGGTGAGCACCGCAGCGGCCTGGTCCTCCCGGGGCATCGACGCGGAGGCGAAGTGCTTCCAGATCGAGACGTCGTCGTGCCCGGGCAGGAGGACGACGTCGGCGCGCTCGGTGGCGCGGCCGGCGCGGCCGACCTGCTGGTAGTAGGCCACGGGGGAGGAGGGGGCGCCGAGGTGGACGACGAAGCCGAGGTCCGGCTTGTCGAAGCCCATGCCGAGGGCACTCGTCGCGATGAGCGCCTTGACCCGGTTGTGCCGCAGGTCCTCCTCCATCGCCGCCCGCTCCTCGGCGTCGGAACGACCGGTGTAGGCGGCCACCCGGTGCCCCGCCTGCTGCAGAGCGGCGGTGACGTCCTCCGCGGCGCTCACCGTGAGCGTGTAGACGATGCCGCTGCCCTCGAGCTGCTCGAGGTGGGTCGCGAGCCAGGCGAGGTGGTGGTCCATCCCCGAGCGGGGGAGCACGGCGAGGCGCAGGCTGTCGCGGGCCAGCGGACCACGGATCGTCAGGACCTCGCTCGTGGCCCCGGCCGCGAGCTGCTCCGCCACGTCGAGGACGACGCGTTCGTTGGCCGTCGCCGTCGTCGCGAGGACCGGGGTGCCCTCGGGCAGCTCGCCCAGGAGGTCCTTGATCCGGCGGTAGTCGGGCCGGAAGTCGTGGCCCCAGTCGCTGACGCAGTGCGCCTCGTCGACGACGAGCAGGCCGCACCGGCGGGTGAGGTCGGGCAGCTGCTCCGCCCGGAAGCGGGGGTTGTTCAGCCGCTCGGGGCTGACGAGGAGCACGTCGACCTCGTCGGCGGCGAGCTGGGCGCGCACCTCGTCCCACTGCTGGGCGTTCGCCGAGTTCATCGACACGGCCCGCACCCCGGCACGCTGGGCGGCGGCGATCTGGTCGCGCATGAGCGCGAGGAGCGGCGAGACGATGAGGGCCGGGCCGGCCCCCTTCGCCCGCTGGAGCCGGGAGGCGACGAAGTAGACGGCCGACTTGCCCCAGCCGGTGCGCTGCACGACGAGGACGCGGGATCCGCCACCGACGAGGGCCTCGATCGCCTCGAACTGGCCGTCGCGGAAGGTGACGTCGTCGCGGCCGACGAGCTGGCGCAGGACGCCGGTCGCGTCGTCGAGGAGGGTGGTGCTCGCGGGGGAGGTGGTCATGGAGCCACCGTAGGTCAGCGGTCCGACGACCGACCGCGACGGACGGCGGTGGGGACGGAGGGCGCCCCCGGTGCGAGGATGTGGACATGACCAGCAGTGCCGCGCCACAGCGATTCAGCACCGACGTCGTCCTCCGCTGGGGCGACATGGACGCCTACGGCCACGTGAACAACGTCCAGTACCACCGACTCCTCGAGGAGGCCCGGGTGCGGGCCTTCGCCAGCTGGTTC